>JAAFHS010000392.1 GCA_013298485.1 Rhodobacterales bacterium | reverse complement strand
GACGCTGAACCCCGGCGACGAGGTGATCATCCCGGCGCCCTACTGGGTCAGCTATCCGGATATGGTGCTGCTGGCGGGGGGCGTGCCGGTGCCGGTGGTCTGCGGGATCACGGCATCCTTCAAGCTGACGCCTGCACAGCTGGAGGCGGCGATCACGCCGCGCACGAAATGGTTCATCTTCAACTCCCCCTCCAACCCCACGGGGGCGGGGTATACGCGGGCCGAATTGCGCGCGCTGTGCGATGTGCTGCTGCGGCACCCGCATGTGTGGATCATGTCGGATGACATGTATGAACATCTGGTGTTCGACGATTTCGCGTTCTGCAGCCCGGCCGAGGTGGAGCCGGGTCTTTATGACCGGACGCTGACCTGCAACGGGGTGTCGAAATCCTATGCGATGACGGGCTGGCGGATCGGCTATGCGGCGGGGCCTCAGCATCTGATCAAGGCGATGGGCACGGTGCAGAGCCAGTCGACATCGAACCCCTGTTCGATTGCGCAATATGCGGCCCTGGAGGCGCTGACGGGGCCACAGGATTTTCTGGCCCCGAACCGCGCGCTGTTTCAGGCGCGGCGCGATCTGGTGGTGGGGATGCTCAATCAGGCGAAGGGGGTCACCTGTCCCAAGCCCGAGGGGGCGTTTTACGTCTATCCCGATATTTCGGGCTGCATCGGCAAGGTGACGCCGACGGGTGCGGTGATCACGGATGATGAGGTGTTTGCCACACAACTCCTTGAAGAGACTGGGGTTGCGGTGGTGTTCGGGGCGGCCTTTGGCGTCTCGCCCAATTTCCGGGTCAGTTACGCCACATCCGATGCGGCCTTGACCGAGGCCTGCGGGCGTATCATCGGTTTCTGCGCGTCCCTGCGATGAGGCGGATATGAGCGAATTGCCCGAATACTACTTCCGCATCCGCGACAATGGCGCGGTGGTGTTCCGCATCGATACGGAAAACCGGCAGCGGCGCATCGACATGGAAGAGATCGCCTTTGTCAACGTCAAGAACGGCAACGTCAAACCGCATGGCGAGCGGGCATTGTCGGACGCCGAGATGGCGCTGATCGCGGATTGGCTGGCAGCAAGGCTGGCGCTGCAGGCGGCGCGGGACATGGATGATATCCACCGCGCGGTGGATCATCTGAACCTGACGACGCACTGGGCGCAGACAAAGGCGACAGATGCGCAGCTGGAGGCGGTGACGGACGGGCTGCTGCTGGCGATGCACGATCTGCGCACGGTGCTGGTGCGCAAAAAATCGGAGCGGCTGCTGGCAGAAGGGGAATAGGGGGCCTTCCGCCCCCTCTGCGCGTGCCGCGCATTCACCCCTGAGGATATTTGTCGACAGAAAATGGCCGTTCAGGCGGCGGGCATCGTCTCATCCGGGCTGATGCGGGCGGCGATGAAGGCGGGCAGCGCCTCGCAGGCGGTCGCAAGGGCCGTAAGCCGCGGGTAGGCCCCAGGCGGGAAAGCACGTTGCAGGCGCAGGTTCATGTAGCCGATGGCGCAGGCGATCATCACATCGGCATGGGTCAGCGCATCGCCGTAAAGCCAGGGGTTGCCCGCGCGCGCCTCCAACGCGGCAAGGCCTGCGGCGAGCTGGCCTTCGCAGCGCGCCTCCCATACCGGGCTGACATGGGGGGCGGGGTGGAAGTGGCGTTCGTAGACCAGAACGCCTGCCTTCTCGAAACAGCCATAGGCGAGGGCCGTGGCCTGCAGGATCTGGCGGCGATCATATCCGGTGGGCGGGATCAGGGCGCGGGCGGGGCCGACCGCTTCGTCCAGATGATCGATGATGGCCGCGCTGTCGATCAGCACCTCGCCATCATCCAGGATCAGGGCGGGAACGCGGGTCAGGGGATTGATCGCCTTCACATGCGCTGCATCCCCGAAGATGGAGGCGGTGTCGCGCGTGAATGGGATGCCGTAGTGGTGTAGCGTCACGGCGACGCGGCGGGTGACGGGGCTGTCATATTGGCCGACAAGGATCATGGCGCTGCCTTTTGCGGGGGAGGGCGTCGCCGATTATGGCACGGCTTTGATCCGGTCCCAAAGCCATTTCGCGATGACAGGCAGCAGGGTAATGCCGCCGATCAGGGCGAGCAGCATGGGGTTGACCGCCCGGTCATGCAGCCCGGCCCCCATGGCGGCAAGGGCCGCGCTGACCGGGATGACGCCCAGCAGGGTGGCAAGCGCAAAGCGGGGGAAGGTGATGGCGGTCAGGCCTGCGGCATAGCTGACGGCATCGAATGAGATGAACGGGATCAGGCGCGAGGCAAAGACGATGGCCATCAGCGCCCATTGCGAACGCGGGGCGGCGATGTATTGCAGGATGCGGTTGCCCGATTGCCGCACAGCGTCATGCCCCAGATAGCGCGCAAGGCAGAAGGCGATGACAGCCCCGAGAAGTGCGCCGGTGATGGCATAGGCTGCGCCATAGGTCGTGCCATAAAGCGCGCCTGCCGCCATTGCGATCGGGCCGCTGGGGATCGGGCTGACCACGATGGCAAGGGCCATCAGGCCGATCAGGGCCGGGGGGCCAAACGGGCCGAGGGTGCCCACCATGCCATGCACCCAGGACGTGCTGAACATCATCTGGCCGCCAGGCATCAGGCGAGACAGCACCAGCCCCCCGACAAGGGCAAGGACGAGGCCTGCGGCAAGAACACGGCGTCTTGTGAAAAGAGGGGCGCGGTCATTCATGGGGTGAGGCGTGGCATCCATCACCGGGTCCCGACAGTCAAGAGCAGAGTGTTCGGTCCGGTCCAGGCACCGGCGGTCTGGAAAGCATCAAGCTGGGTTGCGATGTCGGCCCAGGCTGCGTCGCGGGCGGCAGGGGCAAGCGGTGAGAGGATCTGCAGGATCGGCCCGGCGGCGTCCCTGATGAAGGCGAGGTAGTCGGATGTCCGGGGCAGGCGGAAGGGGGCGTCCATCGTGATCGTGGTGATGCGGTGGAACCCGGCATCGCGGAACACTGTGTCAAGATGGCCGGGGCGGCCGAGGCTGGTCAGGCCGCCGGGCTGGAACGGGTCGCGCGGGGGCTGGCCTGCGTGGCGAAGGGCGGTCGACATCAGGATGCGAAGGCAGGGGTTCTGGTCGGGGGCGGCGAAGACCATGGCGGCAAAGCGCGCGCCGGGTTTCAAGGTGCGGCGGATTTCTGTCAGACCTGCAAGCGGGTCGGGCAGGAACATGAGGCCGAGACGGCAGATCGCGGCGTCGAAGGTGGCGTCAGGCAGGCCGAGAGCTGCTGCATCGGCGACGCGGGTTTCGACGTTGCGGTGCCCGCCGTCACGGGCGGTGGAGGCAGCGAATGTCAGGATGGCTGGCGAGATGTCCGTGGCCATAACATGCCCCGCC
>JAAFHS010000391.1 GCA_013298485.1 Rhodobacterales bacterium | reverse complement strand
CCTGCTTCACAATTGTTCTGTTGAAGGAGACTCACCATGCAAAATATCCAGTTCGACTTTTCTGATCTGCACCTCTACGGCCCTGCGTTCTTTGACTATCTGCGCCTGCGCAAGCGCATGTTTGTTGACGCGTTGAAATGGGACATCCCGCACAACGCAACAATGGAGATGGACCAGTATGATACACCGATGGCGCAATACTCGCTTGTGATGCGCGATGGCAAAGTTGTGGGCGGCGCACGCGCGATGGCCACGACATCCACCTGGGGCGCGCATACCTATATGCTGCGCGATGCCTTTTCGGGCAAACTGCCGCATATTCCACCCGAGGTGATGACGGTGGAAATCGCAAGCCCCGCTGTCTGGGAATGCACGCGCATCGTGATTTCCGACGAACTGACGACGAATGCGGAACGTGCGGAATGCATGGAGCATATCATCGACGGGATCGTGGGCATTACCCTGGCGCAGGGTGCCGATGAAGTCATCGGTCTGTCCTCGGTCGCGCTGATGCGCTGGCTGCGCGGGCTGGGTTATCCGGTGGGCCGCATCGGCGAGCCGTACCGCAACGGCGAAGATGGCCGTCAATATGCGGTGCTGCACATGAAGGCGACCTATTCCAACGCCTGGCGCGCGCGTGCGGCGGCGCAATCTGCGACCATTCACACCTGTGACTGGCCGCAAATCCATCACCCTGCAGCAGCCGCGAATGTGGTCATGCTGCCGAGTGTCGAACCGCTGGCGATGTCGGCGTAACGTGTCTTGCGATATGTCACGGACGTAGGGGTTGCTCTGGTGGGCGTCCGTTGACTGTCGGAAGGTTTTGATGATCGATCCGCGGCTTTTGCCGCAAAGGTGCATCGCGCAGGATGTCCGCGCAATCAGCACCCGTTGACCGCGCCGGTGCAGATGGACACTCTGCCATCATGCCCAAGCCGAGGTCAAAGATGAAGCCGCAATATCCCGAACATCCGATGCCAGCCGATGGCATGACGCGCAGGGCCGTGGCCCCGGTGGTCTGCTATCCGGTGGATGGGCTGCCGCAGCCCGACCTGCCCGCGTTGCAGGCCGCGCGTGCGGGATGGACATTGCTGTCCGAAACCCGCGCCGCCCCGCGCGAGGCCTGCACCTTTACCGTGCCCGCCGGGCATTACTTCCGCATCCTGTCGGTTGACGGCCCGCAGGTGGGCGATCTCAATCTGTGGAATGCCGCCGATCTGGCCGAACGGTTCTATTCCGGCAAGACCCGCGCCCTGCATGGCACACATCTGTCCACGGGCGACCGGATGTGGAGCGCATTTCCCCATCTGCGGCCCATGGCCACGATCACCGATGATACGCTCGACTGGTACGGGTTCGATGCCTTTGGCGGGGCGGTGCATGATGTGATCGGCACGCGCTGCGATCCCTATACGCATAACCTTTTGTCCCATGGCGGGCAGTATCACCATTGCTGCCATTCCAACCTGACCCGCGCACTTGCCGATCACACCGGGCTATCGGTGCAGGGGGCGGAACCTTACGTGCATGATGTGCTGAATGTCTTCATGTGCACAGGCTTCATGCGCGACACGGGCCAGTACTTCATGAAAGCCTCTCCCGTGCGGCCCGGGGATTACATCGAATTCTTTGCCGAGATTGATCTCTTGGGCGCGCTGTCAGCCTGCCCCGGTGGCGATTGTTCGGCGCAGCATTCGTCAGACGTAGCCGCCTGCCATCCGCTGCTGGTGCAGGTCTTTGCACCCAAAGCCCCGCCCATCGGATGGACCCCACCCGCCAGGAACGGCTACGACCGCAGCCACGTGGCGTAGGGTGCCGCACCGCGACCTCCCCAACGCAGGTAGGATGGGCAATCTGCCCATCTTACGGTACCCCCCCAAAGGTTTCAAAAGCGTTAAAATGACCCCTTTTTGAAACGTCATGTATTTGATAAATATAAGGAAAGTTGAAAATTGACAGCCGTCAATTTTCCTCAGCAGTACCGCTCCACCGTCGCCGCCATGTCGTGGTTGTACCGATCCCCATAGGCCCAGCCCACCGGCAATATCCGCGCAATCGCGGCGAGGTCAGCCTCGCTCAGCACAATCTCCGACGCCTCTGCCCAGTCGGCAAGATGCGCCGCCGTCCGCGTGCCGGGGATCGGGATGACATGATCGCCCTGCGCCAGCACCCATGCAATCGCCAGCGCCGCCGGGCCGATGCCCCGCTCGTCCGCATAGGCGCGGAAGGCCTGGACGTGGCGCAGGTTCAGTGGCCAGTTTTCACCCTGAAACCGGGGGATCTGCAGGCGGAAATCGCCCGGTGCCATCATGGCGGGGTCCGCCGCCGTCTGCCCCAAAGCCCCCCGCGCGAGGGGTGAGAACGGCACGAACGCCACGCCCAGTTCCCGGCAGGTCTGGATCAACCCCAGCTCCGGCTGCCGCGTCCACAGCGAATATTCGTTCTGCACCGCCCGGCACGGATGCACGCCGTGTGCCCGCCGCAGCGTGTAGGGCGCGATTTCCGACAGGCCGTAGCCGCCGATCTTCCCTTCGGCCACCAGTGCCGCCAGTGTGCCTGCCACCTCTTCAATCGGGCGCGCCTCTTCATGCCGGTGGATGTAGAACAGATCGACATGATCGACGCGCAGCCGTTTCAGCGACCCTTCCAGTTCGGCCCGCAGATGGCCTGCGGAATTGTCGATCCGCCGATCCGGCCCGCCCACAATGCTGGCCTTGGTCGCAATCACCGGACGGTGCCGCCGCGTGCGCAGCCATTCGCCGATGACCGTTTCCGAAACGCCCATGCCATAGATGTTGGCGGTGTCCAGAAAGGTGATCCCGGCCTCCCAGGCCGCATCCAGACAGCGCAGGCTGGTGGCCGTATCCGTCGCCCCGAAAATGCCGCCGAATGACAGGCATCCCAGCCCGATGGCCGAAACCATGGGGCCGTCTTTTCCCAGTTGCCGCTGCTGCATCGCCATCTCCTTTTTCATGGGGGCAGCCAACAGACCCCCACGAATCGGTTCCGTCAAGGGCGGATGTACTGCAGCCCCTGAAACCGCGCGCGCAGCGCCGCCGTGCGGGGTGCCACCGATGTGGGATCATTGCCGCGCAACCCTTCGGCAATAAGCGCGGCCAGGGCGGGCGCATCCGCAGGTGTCACCCCGCGCCGGACAAGCTCCGGCGTGCCGATGCGCAGCCCGTTCAGATCGCCCGGCACATCCGCAATCGGCAGGCCGATCCCGCTGGCGAGGAACCCCGCGCGGCGCAGCGTCTTGGATGCCGCCTGCCCCCCGCCGAACGCCGCCGCCTCAATGGCGAACTGGTGGCTTTGCGTGATGCCCCTGCATTGCGCAAACACCGGCAATCCCAGATC
>JAAFHS010000390.1 GCA_013298485.1 Rhodobacterales bacterium | reverse complement strand
TTTGCGCCCCGCGCCGCAGGGCGTGATCGCTCAATCCGTCGCATAAAGCTGCAACACCGCGAGCGGGACCACATCCAGCGTGCGCTGGTGCGTGGCCGCCAGCCGGACCTTGGGGGCCGCCCCTTCGTCATGCGCCTGCAGGAAGCGGGCGGCGCACAGGCACCATCGATCCCCTGGTTTCAAGCCGACAAAACCATACTCGGGACGGGGCGTCGACAGATCGTTTCCGAGGTATTTCGAAAGCGCGAGGAATTCGGCCGTCATCAATGCGCAGACTGTGTGCATGCCGCGATCCATGGGCCCGGTATCGCAGCAGCCATTGCGGAAAAATCCCGTCATCGGCGCGGTCGAGCACCCTTCAAGCGCACCGCCCAGCACATTGATCGATTCCTCTTGCATCACCGCCTCCTGCATCTTCCGGCAGCCTACGCGAACACCCGCCCACGTCCAGACCCGATGGGGTGGAATGCGCAACGCGACCACCCTAAGTATGTAAGAAAGTGAATGGGGTGACCAATGGACAGCCTTGCCGAAGATCTGCGCACCATGGTGCGCCGCCCGCTTACGGCATCTCATGTCGCAGCGATGCGCAAGATGGGGCACATCACCGAGATTGCGGCAGGCATGACGGTCCTGATGGCGGGCGAGACGCCTGCAACCTTCAACTATCTTCTGTCGGGCGAGGTGGAGCTTTTTGATCCCGAAACCGGAACCCGCATCGGTGAATTCGCGCTGGGGCCGGGGCAGTTCATGGGTGACATCGGTTTTCTGGCCAACAGCCACGCGCTTTATTCCATGCGCGCAGCACAGGACAGCCAACTGCTGGTGGTGCCGCGTCAGGCGATGCTTGACCTGATGGCGGCCATGCCGGAAATGTCGGATATCATCGTCTCGGTCTTTGCCGCACGGCGACGCAGGCAATTGGAACAGGGTGACAGTGCCCTGACCATCGTTGGCCGGACCGAGGACCGCCGCGTGCGCGAGGTGCTGGCCTTTGCGGGCCGCAACCGCATTCCGATCCAGCAGTTCGATCCCGGATCAGAGGGTGCTGCGGCCTGCGCCGGGGTCTGCATGCTGCATGCTGACGAGCCGACCGTGATCCTGGGGCGGAGCGAGGTTCTGGCTGCGACCCCCGCCGCAATTGCCGAACGGCTGGGGCTGGCCCTTCTGATGACAGAGGACCGGCTTTATGACGTGGCCATTGTGGGGGGTGGCCCCGCAGGCATCGCGGCGGGGGTCTATGCGGGTGCCGAAGGATTATGCGCCCTTGTCATTGAAAATCTGACGATCGGGGGGCAGGCGGGAACGTCGAGCCGGATCGAGAATTACATGGGTTTTCCGACAGGTATCTCCGGTGCGGACCTGTGCTGGCGGGGTGAGGTGCAGGCGATGAAGTTCGGGACGCGGTTTGCGATGCCGCACCGGGTGGTGGCGCTGGATGAGACGGGCGGTGATTTCCGGCTGACGCTGGAGGATGGGAATGTGGCCCGCGCGCGTGCGGTCGTGGTGGCCACCGGCGTGCAGTACCGCCGCATGGCCGTGGACCGGCTGGAGGCTTTTGAAAGCGCGGGCGTCTACTATGCCGCCACCGAAATCGAGGCGCGCTATTGCCGTGATGCCCATGTCGTAGTCATCGGCGGCGGCAATTCGGCAGGTCAGGCGGCGATGTTCCTGTGCCGCACAGCGGCCCATGTGCATCTGCTGGTGCGCGGGACATCCCTTGCCGCCTCCATGTCATCCTATCTGTCGGATCGGTTGGCGAAAGACCCCGCAATTACGATACACTATGAGACAGAACTGACCGCCCTGCACGGGCAGGACATGCTGGATGGCGTGACGTTGCGGCACCGCGGCACGGGTGCGGCGCGCGATATCCCCGCCCGCGCGGTGTTCGTGATGGTGGGGGCGGAACCGAATACCGACTGGCTGAAAGACTGTGTTGATCTGGACGATAAGGGCTTTGTGCGGACGGGGCGGGATGTGGGCGGGGCATCGGCGCATGCCACCTCGCGCCCCGGTATTTTTGCCGTGGGCGATGTGCGGGCGGGGTCGGTCAAGCGCGTGGCATCCGGCGTGGGCGAAGGATCGGTGGTGATTGCGGAGGTGTGGCGATACCTCAATCCAACGCCCTAAACGGCCATCTCCAACACATCTACCAACCATCTCCATTCCAGAGAGATGATTTATGGAAACGCGGTTCCCGCCACAGGCGGGATCATGTCGCCCGACACCAGCCGCGTCAGCACCCCGCGCACCCCCGGCCAGTCGGCCATGGGTGCCAGCACGTGATTGCGCAACAGGGGCAGCACGCGGCTGCCTGACTGATACATCGGGGTGAAAAGGCGGCTCATCCCCTGATAGCTGCGCACATGCCAGCGGCGCATCCGCGCATAGGCGGGCAGTGCATCGTCCCACGGCCCCGCCAGTGCCAATGACAGGGCATAGGCATCCAAGAGCGCCATGTTCGCCCCCTGCCCCAGTTGCGGGCTGGCGCGGTGTGCGGCATCGCCGATATGCACGAGAGCCGGGCCATAGGGCCGGGCGAGCGTGCCATGAGCATAGCGCGCAGGCGTCATCATCGCGGTGTCGGTGATCGCATCCAGAAACGGGGCCATCGCGGGCCAAAGGCCCATCACCTCGGCCTGCCACGCGGCGAGGGGGTGATCGTGCCAGCGGGCAAGCGCGGCCCCCGGCATGGACCAGAACACGGCGGCACGCGGGGTGGGATCACCAGGCAGGCAACCGATGGGCAGGATGCCCGCCATGCGCGCGGCCCCCCGGTAGACCTGCCGCAACTCAGCCCTGTCCAGCGCAGTTCCGGCAGGCCAGGGCACATGTCCCCAGATGGCACCGTAGTCCAAGGGCCGCGCCTGCAGGGGTGACAGGACGGAACCTGCACCCTGGGCATCAACCACCAGATCGAAGGGGCCGACGTCCCGGCCATCGGCGAGGGTGACATGACGTCTGCCGCCCGCAAAGGGGGCCGCCATCACCTGCGCGCCTGTCACGACAGGCAGGCCCAACCCCTGTACGACCGTCCATAACGCATGAAACAGGCTAGCCCGGTGGATGGCCAGCCCCGGCGCATCCGCGCGGTAAGCGACTGACAGCACCCGGCGGCGGCCTTCATGCCCGATCATCCGGCTGATGCGTGCGCCATGCGCGCGCGCAATATCGCCCGCCCCGACCACATCCAGCACGGCCTGCCCCACAGGCTGGATCACCAGACCTGACCCCAAGGGGCGTGGCGCGTCGAATCGTTCGAAAATGGTGATCGCATGACCCGCACGGTGCAGCAATGCGGCCGCTGCCAGCCCGCCAACCCCCGCTCCGATGACCGCAATATCCCGCATCCGGT
>JAAFHS010000039.1 GCA_013298485.1 Rhodobacterales bacterium | reverse complement strand
GCCTTGATCGCCAGTTCCAGCGCCAGCGCCAGCCGGTCAATGCGCGGCGCCGTTTCGGTGCGCGCCATGTCCATCAGCACCGTCGCCACCAGATCATCCTGTGCCGACAGATCGATGCCCGCCAGCAGATCATCGCGGTCGTGCCGTTCGGCCAGCGCCTGTGACGCCTCGTCGCTCGCATCCGCGGCCAGGGTATAGATCGTGGCGCCCACGGCCTCCCCCTCCTCCAGCGCATCGGCGTGCAGCGAAATGAAGACGTGCGCGCCCGCCGCACGCGCGATGGACGACCGGGTTTCCAGCGGCACGAACACATCATCATCCCGCGTCAGAACCACCTGAAAGCCGCCATTGCGCAACAGCACCTCTTTCAGTTCGCGCGCGAAGGTCAGCATCAGGTCCGCCTCGGTTTCACCGTCGCGTTCGGCTCCGGGGTCGATACCGCCATGGCCGGGGTCCAGCACCACCACCAGCGGGCCGTCACCGCGCGGCACCGGGGCTGGCACATCCGCCGCATCGGGCAGCGCCCAGTCGGCGGGTTCGGGCAGGCCCGCGCGGGCGGCAAAGGCGGCGGCGGTTGCGGGCACCAGCGTCACCTCGACCGCCGTTCCGTTGCCCGTGACCATGCCCGCCTTCGCGACGGTCATCGGTGCGGCCAGTTCCAGCACCAGCCGCGACCATCCGGGCCGGAACACGCCTGCGCGCAGATCGGCGATCCGGCCTGCCGCGGCCAGCCCGTCGATGCCCGCCCAGTCCACCTCGCGGAAATCAAGGATCACGCGCGGGGGTCCGTCCAGCAGCCGCACGCGCCAGGGCACAGGCTGCGACAGGCCCAGCCGCACCACGACCCGCGCGCCATCATCGACCAGCGATGTGCGCGCCATGTCCAGGCGCGCGAGACCCGACAGATCCTGCGCCACAGCCCCAAAGGCCAGACACAGCACCATGCATGCCGCAAAAATCGCCCGCATCCCCGCCCCGTTTTTGTTCTCTGCCCGCGCGCCGAATATCCCGCGCCCGGCCCCAAAAGTAAACCGCGTTGGCCGCCCTGTTCCCGCTCACATCCTTGGCATCCGGGGGTGGCCTGCTTGTCATTGCGCGCCCTCTCGCCCATTGTGCGCCAAATTCGGAATGGAGTCTTTTGATGCGCCTCGCCCTTGCCCTGACCGCCCTGCTTGCAACCCCGGCCATGGCCGAGATGACGGCGGAGGAGCGGGCGACCCTGCGGGATGAGGTGCGCGCCTATCTGCTGGAAAATCCCGAAGTGATCGTCGAGGCGATGAACGAGCTGCAGGCCCGGCAGGATGCCGAAGCGGCCGAGCACGATATCGCGCTGCTGGCCGCAAACCGCGAGGCGGTGGTGAACGACGGCGTCTCATGGGTCGGCGGCAACCCGGCGGGCGATATCACGGTGGTGGAGTTCATGGATTACCGCTGCGGCTATTGCCGCAAGGCGCATGCGGAAATCAACGAACTGATCGGCAGTGATGGCAATATCCGTTATGTGCTGAAGGAACTGCCGATACTCGGCGAGGATTCGCTGCTGGCTTCGCAGTTCGCCATCGCGGTGCAGCAGTTGCACGGGCCCGATGCGTATAAACAGGCGCATGACGCGCTGATGACCCTGCAGGCCGAAATTACGCTGGAAACCCTGACCAACCTGGCCAGTGATCTTGATCTGGACCCGGCCCCGATCATGGCCCGCATGCAGGGTGACGAAGTGCGCGCGGTGATCCAGGCGAACCACGCCCTTGCCACCACGATGGAGGTGAACGGCACGCCGACCTTCGTTGTGGGCGACACGCTGCTGCGCGGCTATGTGCCCCTGGACGGAATGCGCCAGATCGTGGCGGACGAACGCGCGGGTTAAAGCGGCGAGGCTTTGTGGAACTGAGGGCGCGCCCGTCTCTCGGCAGATTTGGCACGTGACAAATCTGCCCGCGCCTGCCTGCCCTATGGCAGGCGCGTTGCCGCGCCAGCCCAGGCAGTCGCGGGCAGATTGGAGAGAATAGTCTGCTGCCCCACACCCCTTGCCCAACGGCGCCTCGCCTTATGGGCAATGAAACCGATGGTCCTTCCTTGGGGAAGGCCCATCAGACGGTTTCAAAGGCACTATAACCAAACAGGGTGCAGTTTGGTTCGATCAAACCACATTCCGCTCTAAGCCCGATCACCTGAAATCCGGGGCAGATTGAAGACAGTCCAAGACACGCAGACCATTGATTATATTGTGATTATTACAGACAAATCCCGCCATGCACGACATCAATTCCAGTGGCGATGCCGTCTTTTTCGACCCACAGCACACGCCAGATGATATCGCAGGGAAAGCGCGGCGTTTCGATCTCGGCATAGCCGTCAAGGATGGTGAAGCCTTCATCCGTCAGCCGGGCCGTCACATCGGCCAGCGGCGTGCCTTCGGGGAACGCCTCCGTTACGCGGGCGCGGAACGCCTCTTCAACGCTTTCGAACGTCGGCCCTTCGGCGGATGGGCCCGAAATCAGCGGCTCTGCCCAGGCCGCCGTCGGCAGCAGCAGTGCAAAGAGAATGACCCTATTCAGCCGCATCCTTCATCGCCTCGATCTCTGACGCCTTTTTCTCGACCAAGTCCACAATCTGATCGATCATCTTTTCATTGCTTAACTTATGGTCCTGCCGCCCCGCTAGGTAGACCATTCCTGACCCTGCCCCCCCGCCAGTGAACCCGATATCGGTCATCAGCGCCTCACCCGGGCCGTTCACCACGCAGCCGATGATCGACAGCGACAGGCTGGTGGTGATATGCGCCAGCCGGTCTTCAAGTGCGGACACCGTCTTGATCACATCAAACCCCTGCCGCGCACAGGACGGGCAGGAAATGATCGTGACGCCCCGGTGCCGCAGGCCAAGCGATTTCAGAATCTCGAACCCCACCTTGACCTCTTCCACCGGATCGGCGGACAGCGACACGCGGATCGTATCGCCAATCCCGTTCCACAGCAGGTTCCCCAGACCTATGGCCGATTTCACCGTACCGGACACCAGCCCGCCCGCCTCGGTGATCCCCAGATGGATCGGCGCGTCGGTGACATCGGCAAGCTGCTGATAGGCGGCGGCGGCCATGAAGACATCGGATGCCTTCACCGAAATCTTGAATTCGTGAAAATCATTGTCCTGCAGCAGCTTGATATGGTCCATCCCGGATTCGACCATCGCGTCGGGGCAAGGCTCGCCGTATTTGTCCAGCAGGTGCTTCTCAAGGCTGCCCGCATTCACCCCGATGCGGATCGAACAACCGTGATCCTTTGCCGCCTTCACCACCTCGGCCACGCGCTTGGCGTCCCCGATGTTGCCGGGGTTGATCCGCAGGCAGGCCGCCCCCGCCTCTGCCGCCTCGATCGCGCGTTTGTAGTGGAAATGGATATCCGCCACGATCGGCACCGGACTTTCGGCCACGATCTCACGCAGGGCCGCCGTGCTCTCCTTGTCTGGCGTAGACACCCGCACGATATCGGCCCCCGCAATCGCCGCGCGCTGGATTTGCGCAATTGTCGCGGCCACATCCGTGGTCAGGGTGTTGGTCATCGTCTGCACCGAAATCGGCGCATCGCCGCCCACGGCCACGCGTCCCACCATGATCTGGCGCGACTTGCGACGGTAGATGTTCTTCCACGGGCGGATGGTGTTCAGGGACATGGGCAACCTCCGGTCAGTGGCGCGAGGATAGGCCGAAGGGGGCGGAACGGCAACTGCCGTCCACCCGCCTGTCACGCTGGATTGACAGATTATTCGGTCGGCAGCGCAGCAGGCGCGCTGACCACGCCATCGGTCGGCAGCACCTCGACGTACTGCCGCAGGTCGGCGTCACCCGTCATGTCGGCAATCGCATAACGCCCGGTCAGCGCATCAGGCGACAGGGGGACATCCTTGACCACATTCGCACCCGGGCCCGACGGGCCGTAGGTTTCGCCGTTCACGGCGAAATACACCGACCCCGAATTGCCTGTGCGCAGCGTTGCCGGCTCTTCCAGTTGCGGCACGACATAGCGTTCGCCAGACTCCAAAATCTTCTCAAACAGCACCGTGCCATCTGCCGAACTGACGCGCACCCAGGACGGGCGCACGGCCAGTAATTCCACCGGCGGGGCATTGGCTGCCACCACCTGCACCGGATCGACCGGGGTAGCGTCAGCCAGCGTCTCAGCCGAACCGACGGGCGCATTCCCAACAGCACCACGCGGATCAATCGCCGCAATCGGGCCATCGCGCGATGTCATCACCGGCACATCCAGCGCCTGCGGACGGTACAGCCGGTCCAGCGGATCGGCCTGCACATCCGCATCCGCCACCTGTTCGGCAGCAGGCGCAGACCGCACCAGCGGCGCATCCGCCTGCACATTGCCCAAAGGATCAATCTCGGCCACGACCAGGGGTGCCTGATCAATCGGCGCAATCGTGACGCGCTGCACTTCCTGCAGCACCGACCAGCCGCCATAGCCCAGCGCCCCGATCAGGGCCACCAGCACCGCGACGGACCCCACCGCCCCCGGTTCCACCCGCGCAAACAGGCTTTCGCCGCGCGGAATGAAAGTGGCATTCGGATCGGTGAACGGATCGCGCATCTCACCCGCCGCGCGCGACCGCACCGCCGTCATCGCCGCCGATGACGCTGCCGCCGACATGCCATGCGCCACTTCAAAATTCGCCTCGCGGCAGAACCGTGCGAAAGCATCATCCGGGTCCATCCCCAGATAGCGCGCATAAGACCGCACATAGCCCGCCACGAACCCTTGGGTTTCAAAGGCCGAGATATCGGCGTTTTCAATGGCAGCGATATAGGTGGCCTTGATCTTCAGCTCGCGTTGCACATCCAGCAGGGATTTTCCCAGCGTCGCACGCTCGCCCCGCATCAGGTCACCCAGACGCAGATCAAAGTCGTCAAACCCCTTTGGTTTGTCCGCCTCCGTCACCGAAGGCTTGGCCTTCCACCCGATCATGCGCTTGCCTGTCCCCGCAGCCATTGCCGCAGTCGTTCAGCGCGACTCAGCGGCGTTCGTATTGCGTGAACGCTAACATAGGGCAAGCGCTTTTGCATCGGCAGAACGCCCTATGCGACCCCCTCGGCGCGATTCAGCGCACAGTGCCGCCACAGCGTATCCATGGCATGGACAAGGTGGTCGATATCGGCAGCACTATGCACCGGCGAGGGCGTGAACCGCAGCCTTTCGGTGCCGCGCGGGACCGTCGGATAGTTGATCGGCTGCACATAGATGCCGAAATCCTCCAGCAGCATATCCGACAGCATCTTGCAATGGATGGGGTCGCCGACATGCACAGGCACAATATGTGACCCATGATCGATGATCGGCAGGCCCAACCCCTTCAGCCGCAGTTTCAATGCCTTGGCCCGGTCCTGATGCGCTGCGCGCAACTGTTGCCCGCCCTTCAACACCCGCACCGATGTCGCAGCCCCCGCCGCAATCACGGGTGGCAGCGAGGTGGTGAAGATAAACCCGGGGGCATAGCTGCGGATCGCATCCACCATCCTTGCACTTGCGGCGATATAGCCGCCGAAAACGCCATAGGCCTTGGCCAAGGTTCCGTTGATGACATCAATGCGATGCGACAATCTGTCGCGCCCTGCCACCCCCTGCCCGCGCGACCCATACAGGCCCACGGCATGCACTTCATCCAGATAAGTCAGCGCCCCGAATTCCGCCGCTACATCGCAGATCGCCGCAATCGGGCTGAAATCGCCGTCCATCGAATACAGCGATTCAAACGCCACCAGTTTCGGTGCCGCCGGGTCATCCGCCGCCATCAGGTCCCGCAAGTGATCCACATCGTTGTGCCGGAACACCCGCTTCACCCCGCCGCCCCGGCGGATGCCTTCGATCATCGACGCATGGTTCAGCGCATCCGAATAGATGATCAGCCCTGGAAAAATCCTTGGCAGCGTCGACAGCGTCGCGTCATTGGCAATGTAGGCGCTGGTAAACACCAGGGCCGCCTCTTTGGCATGCAGATCGGCCAGCTCCGCCTCCAGCGCGTTGTGATAGACCGTGGTCCCGCTGATGTTGCGCGTGCCCCCCGACCCCGCGCCCGTCGCATCCAGCGCTGCGTGCATTGCCGCCAGCACTTCGGGATGCTGCCCCATGCCCAGATAATCATTACCGCACCACACCGTGATGTCGCGCGTGCTGCCATCGGCCCTGCGCCACGTCGCGCGCGGGAAATGGCCCTGCGCGCGTTCGATGTCGATGAAGGTGCGATAGCGCCCTTCGTCACGCAGGCGCTGCAGGGCCGCCTCAAGGGCGCTATCGAAATTCATGGCAATCTCCTGGCTGTGCCACGGCATCACTGACGCCTTGGCCTATCGCTCACCCTGATGTGGATCAAAGGCCGCGCCGAAAAAGGGGGCAAACTGTCGCCCCCCGTCAGCCGGCCGGGCTGATATCCAGTACCACCACGCAAGGCGCTGTGCCGCTGCGCTTGGCCTCGCAGCCCGCAATCGCATCCGCCGCCGCCGTCGCCGCATCCGGCAGCGCCGACAGCGCCACGGCCGAGGCGACAGGCACGCCGTCGCGGATGAACCCGTCATCGGGCGACACGGCCATCGCCGCAAAACCATCGCGGTTGGGCACGAACACCGCCAGCGCATCCGGATTTGTCGCCACCAGCCGCAGCAGCCCCACCTCCTGCTCCGACAGGAACGGGTGCAGATGCACCGTCACCGTGGCCCCGTCCAGCGTGCTGACCTCGGTCGGCACGGCGTCCTGCGCCTGCGCCATGCCTACTGCCAGCATCAGGGCCGCAGCCCCCATCATCATCTTCATCGTCCCGCCTCCGACCACACCAGAATCGCCGCTGTATTTAGCGGGCCTGCGCGGCGGTTGACAGACCAAGATTGGCCGACCGGCAATGCCCGGCCATCGGGCCGGGCCGGTCACTCAGCCAACAGGGTCGGGGCCATGCGGATTGTCGCCGATGGTGCCCCGCAGGAACCCCAGCTCGATCAGCGCCCAAAGCCCGATCACGATCGCCAGCAGCGACACAGCTGACATCAGAGTCGTCGGTGCCAGGGTCGGCACACCGCCCACATCCGCCACCCCGTAGGCCATCCCCGCCACGCCAAGCAGCGCACTCAGCACGCTGGGGGCCAGAAACAGCCATTTCATCCATGATGGCCGGTCGCGGTCATTCAGCCGTTTCGACATCAGGGCAAAGACGGGATAGCCAAGCAGCGCCAGCATGATCAGCTGCTGCCATGCCGCACTGTTCATGTATTGCAGCACAGCATTGGCGTCATTCGTTGTCATCGCCTCCATCAAAGCCGACATTCCCGTGCCCATGACGGAGGACAGGATGAAATAGATCACGACACTGACGATCAGCATGACGATCACGCCCAGCCAATAGGTCTGGCGTCCGATCCGTCCGTTCAGGTCTGTAAAGGTTTGCAGATTCATTTTTATCACCAAAATTTGATTTCATCGTGATGAAACTTTAACCCGGACCGCCCCGCAGGCCTAGAAAATTCGGCGATGCGCGCGGAATCATCGGTTCGCGCCGCACCGCCACTGCGGTCTGGACAGTCCCCCCCCGCCTGATACGGTCCGTAAGACGAAGGAGAATGCCGATGACCCCCGACGCTGCCCTTGATGCCACCCTCGCCCGGATTGATGCCGACCTGCCCGCGGCCCTTGACCGCCTGCTGGACCTGCTCCGCATCCCGTCCATTTCCACCGATCCCGCCTACAAGGCCGATTGCCTGCGCGCCGCCGATTGGCTGGTGAATGATCTGCGCGATCTTGGGTTTGACGCCTCCGTCCGCCCCACACCGGGGCATCCGATGGTCGTCGCCCATTGCGATGGCCCGGGGCGGCATCTGTTGTTTTACGGCCATTATGACGTGCAACCCGTTGACCCCCTGTCCCTTTGGCACCGCGACCCGTTCGATCCCGCCATCGAGGAGACCCCCAAAGGCCGCGTCATCCGCGCGCGCGGCGCATCCGACGACAAGGGCCAGCTGATGACGTTTCTCGAGGCGTGCCGCGCCTGGAAAGCCGTCCACGGAACCCTGCCCGGCAAGCTCACGATCTTTTTCGAGGGGGAGGAGGAGTCCGGCGGCCTGCTCGGGGAGGAGTTGACGATCCACGCCGCCGCCAAGGACCTGCATTCGGGCATGTATGGCGGGGTGGCACAAAATCCGATCCGCGTGCTGACCCGCATTCTGGCCGGCCTGCACGACGCGCAGGGCCGCGTGCAGGTGCCGGGCTTTTACGATGGCGTGACCGAACTGCCCGACGCGATCCGCGCCCAATGGCAGAACCTCGCCTTCGACCACGCCCGGTTCCTCGGCGATGTCGGCCTCAGCCACCCTGCGGGCGAGGTTGACCGCACGCCCCTGGAAATGATCTGGTCGCGCCCGACAGCCGAGGTGAACGGCATCTGGGGGGGCTATACCGGCGATGGGTTCAAGACGGTGCTGCCCGCGATGGCCCATGCCAAGATCAGCTTCCGCCTTGTCGGCGATCAGGACCCCGATGCCCTGCGTCTGGCCTTCCGGGCCTGGGTCGAAGCCCAGCTTCCCCCCGATTGCACGGCCGAATGGAAATCGCACGGCAACAGCCCCGCAGGTGTCATGGCGATCAATGATTCCGCGTTCGAGGCCGCCCGCCACGCGCTTTCCGAAGAATGGGGCCGCCCCGCGGCTTACGTCGGCTGCGGCGGATCGATCCCGATTGCGGGCTATTTCAAAACCTATCTCGGGATGGACGCGATGCTGCTGGGATTTGGGCGCGACGATGACCAGATCCATTCCCCGAACGAAAAATATGATGTGGAAAGCTTCCACAAGGGGATCCGGTCCTGGGCGCGGGTGCTGGCGAAGTTGCGGTAGGGTGCGTGCTTGCACGCACCGCGCGGCACTTTTTTTGCCAAGAACGGTGCGTGCAAGCACACACCCTACCAGTCAACGCGCTGTCGCAGGCCGGGCTCCAGCCCGGCCCTTCCCCGATCCCAAATGGTTAACAAAATCTTTCAACAGCCCGATTTCTGGGGCGCGGATCGTTGTTTTATAAGGATAAAGTCAGAAATTGACAGCCGTCAATTTTACTCTCCCTGCACCCCGGTCGCGCCCTCTTGCCCCGCCTGCGCCTCGATCTCGCGCCAGCGCGCGACGTTGTCGTTATGCTCGGACAGCGTCTCGGCAAAGGCATGCCCGCCCGTGCCGTCGGCCACGAAAAACAGATAATCCGTGCTGTCGGGGTTCAGGGCCGCCCGGATCGCCGCGCGTCCCGGATTGGCAATCGGCGTCGGCGGCAGCCCGGTGATGACATAGGTGTTGTAGGGCGTCTCGCGGCGCAATTCGCTTTGCCTGAGGCCGCGCCCCAGCACCCCTTCGCCGTTGGTCACGCCATAAATCACCGTGGGGTCGGTCTGCAGCTTCATCCCCTGCTCCAAACGGTTCACGAAAACGCTCGCCACCTGCCCCCTCTCCTCGGGGATACCCGTTTCCTTTTCCACGATGGACGCCATGATCAGCGCCTCTTCCGGCGTCGCATAGGGCACGATCCCTGCGCGGTTCGCCCATTCCTCGGCCAGCACCGCCGCCTGCCGCTCCACCATCGCCGCGACCAGTGCCGCCCGGTCCCCGCCGCGCTCCACCTCATAGCTATCGGGCGCAATGCTGCCCTCGGCAGGCACCTCCGGCACCTCGCCGCCCAGAAAATCGGCCCGCTTCAAGGCATCGATCACCTGCCAGCTCGTTACCCCTTCGGCCACCGTCACCCGCCAGCGCAGATCGGCCTCATCTTCGGCGGCTGTGAACGCCTCGGGCACCGGATCCACGCCCGGCTCAAACCGCGCGACCTCGACGAAATTCTGCGTCGCGGGGTCCAGTTCGCGCAGCAGCACATCCGCCTTCGCCACCCCGATCCGGTAATTCACCTCGCGCCCGCAGGTCGACTGCCCGCCCGCCGTCAGATCAGCCAGCACATCATGCATCGACGCGCGCGCCTCGATCAGATAGCTGCCGAACCGCAGATCATCGCCGCGCCCCGCATAATCCGTGCCGATCCGGAAAATCGCGGCCGAACTGACCACACCCTGCTCTGCCAGCGCATCGCTGATCCCCGACAGGTTCGCGCCCCGCTCCACCTTGAAGCAGATGGCGTCCTGCAACGGCCCCTCGCCCGCAAACTCCTGCCGCCCCCAGGCCACCACCGCCGCCCCCGCCAGCAGCACCAGCACGAACAGCGTCAGCGCATTGGATGCGATGGATCGCCACATCAGTGCGGACCCCGTCCCAGAACAAGGCTGGCGTTCGTGCCGCCAAAGCCGAATGAATTGGACAGTGCCACATCAATCTTGCGCTTCACCGCCGCATTTGCCGCAAGGTCCAGCTTTGGCATCACCGCCGGGTTGTCCAGATTGATCGTCGGCGGCGCCACCTGATCGCGCAGGGCAAGGATGCAGAAAATCGCCTCAACCGCCCCTGCAGCCCCCAACAGATGCCCGATGCTCGACTTTGTCGAACTCATCGTCACGCCCGCCGCCGCATTCCCCAGCAGCCGCTCCACTGCGCCGAGTTCGATCGTGTCGGCCATCGTCGATGTGCCATGCGCGTTGATGTAACCCACTTGCCCAGGCGTGATGCCTGCGCGTTTCAGCGCCGCCGCCATGCTGCGATAGCCGCCATCGCCGTCTTCCGAGGGCGCTGTGATGTGATAGGCATCGCCCGACAAGCCGTAGCCCAGCACCTCGGCATAGATCTTCGCCCCGCGTGCGCGCGCATGTTCATATTCCTCCAGCACCACACAGCCCGCACCTTCGCCCATCACGAACCCGTCGCGGTCGGCATCATAGGGGCGGCTTGCCTTGGTCGGATCATCGCTGCGTTTCGTGGACAGCGCCTTGCACGCATTGAACCCGGCGATGCCGATCTCGGAAATCGGGCTTTCGGCCCCGCCCGCGATCATCACATCCGCATCATCCCACTGGATCATGCGCGCGGCGTCGCCAATGGCATGCGCGCCGGTCGAACAGGCCGTCACCACCGCATGGTTCGGGCCCTTATAGCCGAACCGGATGGAAACCTGCCCCGAA
>JAAFHS010000389.1 GCA_013298485.1 Rhodobacterales bacterium | reverse complement strand
GGGGGATGCGTCGCGGACGGGCGATGGCTGGCGCGCGATGGGCGCGGGGCTGGTGGCGCGGCCATCCCGCCGGACGGATGTGGGGCAAGGGGGCGCGGCACTGCCCGAGGGGCCGTTCCTGTTCTGCCCGCTGCAGGTGCCAAATGATAGTCAGGTGACGCTGTTTGCGGGCTGGTGCGGGGGGATGGCGGGGTTTCTGGCGGCATTGCATCAGGCGGCGCAGCAGTTGCCGGAGGGGTGGCATCTGCGATTGAAGGAGCATCCGAGTGCGAAAGTGCCGCTGGGCGAGATGATCGCGCCCTTGGTGGCGACGGGGCGCGTGGTGTTGGACAATGTGGCGGACAGTTTTGCGCAACTGGCCGCAAGCCGGGGTGTGGTGACGCTGAATTCATCCATGGGATTGCAGGCGTTCTTTCATGACAAACCGGTGGTGGTGCTGGGCCGCGCGTTCTGGGCACTGCCGGGGGTTGCTGCGCAAGTGGACGGTCAGACAGGCCTGGACGCGGCATTCGCCGCCCCGGACGCGCTGAGCTTTGATCCAGGCCTCAGGGCCGCGTTCATGAACTGGCTGGACCGGGAATACTATCCGGCGTTTGACTGGCCGGGAGGCCACGCTGATATGGCGGCGTTTGCGGCGCGCCTTGATGCTGCACGCGCATTACGCTAACAGGCAGCGTTCTGAACAGGAAAGACACCATCATGGGTTACCGGGTCGTTGTCGCGGGTGCCACGGGGAACGTGGGCCGCGAAATGCTGAATATCCTTGCCGAACGGGAATTCCCGGTTGACGAGATTGCAGCCCTTGCCAGCCGCAAGTCGCTGGGCACTGAGATCAGCTTTGGCGATGCGACCCTGAAGACCAAAGACCTTGATACCTTTGATTTCACCGGCTGGGATATTGCGCTGTTTGCCGTAGGATCAGAGGCGACCAAGATTTATGCGCCGAAGGCGGCGGCGGCGGGGTGTATCGTCATCGATAACTCCAGCCTCTACCGCTATGATCCGGCGGTGCCGCTGATCGTGCCGGAGGTGAATGCCGATGCGATCATGGGCTACAAGAACAAGATGATCATCGCGAACCCCAACTGTTCGACGGCACAGATGGTGGTGGCACTGAAGCCCCTGCATGACCGCGCGCGGATCAAGCGGGTGGTGGTGTCGACCTATCAGTCGGTGTCAGGGGCGGGCAAGGAGGGCATTGACGAGCTGTGGGATCAGACGAAGTCGATCTACAACCCGACGGATCACAAGCCGCCCGTGAAGTTCACCAAGCAGATCGCGTTCAACGTGATCCCGCATATCGACGTTTTTCTGGACGACGGATCGACCAAGGAAGAATGGAAGATGGTCGCGGAAACCAAAAAGATCCTGGATAAATCCATCAAGGTGACCGCGACCTGCGTGCGGGTGCCGGTGTTCGTGGGCCATTCGGAATCGGTGAACATCGAGTTCGAGGATTTTCTGGATGAACACGAGGCGCGCGACATTCTGCGCGAGGCACCGGGGATCATGGTCGTGGATAAGCGCGAGAACGGCGGGTACATCACGCCGATCGAATGCGTGGGCGAATACGCGACCTATGTCAGCCGCATCCGGCAGGACAGCACGATCGACAACGGGCTGAGCATGTGGATCGTCAGCGACAACCTGCGCAAGGGGGCGGCGCTGAACGCGGTGCAGATCGCAGAGATATTGGGCAGCCGCGTGTTGAAGAAGGGGTGAAATTGACGGCTGTCAATTTCCAACATTATCTATAAAAACATATGGATAATGTTTTGAAACCGGGTCGTTTTAACACTTTCTTAAGGTTGGATGGCGCTTGGCGGAAACAAGGCGACATCACCCACGCGCCTTGCCTTTGAAACCGTCTGATGGGCCTTCCCCAAGGAAGGACCATCGGTTTCATTGCCCATAAGCCAACGGCGTTGGGCAAGGGATGTGGGGCCACAGACTGCACCTTGATAATCTGCCCGCGACTGCCTGGGCGGGCGCGTTATCGCGCCTGCCGGGGGCAGGCAGGCGCGGGCAGATTTGTCGACGGACAAATCTGCCAAGATAAGAGCGGCTTGTTTTCCATTCGGTATCATGCTGCCACCGGCGTTCCGGGAATTGGTGAATACGCCCCCCCTCCCCCGACCCCGCTCGGGGAAATCACGCGGCTTCACCGGATCAGAGCGTGTCTTTCAGCCAGTCGCGATAGAGACGTGGCAGATGGGTGATGAGCCAGTCTTCGAAACCATGGGTCCGGGCTGTGGCGAACCGCACATCCACCTGACGCGTGGCAAAGCGGAGATCAGTCCGCCGGGTGACATAGCGGACCTGGCCGAGGATCGTGCCGTCATCGGTGATCAGAACCTTGGTTCTGACCGATTTGCGCGCGGCGCGCTGCTGACCGAGCAGGCGCGTGAGCGTGTCGCAGGCGAACTGAAACCGGGCGTCCGAAGACCCCGCCTCAGCCAGGTTCACGAGCGATGCAAGATCATCGGCGGCAATCACATCCTGTGACAGAAGCCCCGCGAAATGCACCCAGCGGTCGCGGCCCACACCGGGTGCGGCACCGATGGTTTCCAACAGGGCGGGGGGCACCCGGGATGTGACCTGCGCCATGCGCGACAAATCGGTGACGGCGATATTCAGGGCCGCACAGATGAAGGGGCGGTCATGGCCAGCATCCGTCAACTGACGGGCGAAGTTGGCTTTTTCAGCGAATGACAGGTTGCGACGCGCGGTGTTTTCCTGGCCCTGCGCCAGCAGCAGGGCGGCATCATCCATGGGGCAGATGATGGCCTGCACCGGGATATCAAGGTCGATGCAGGCGAGCGTGCGGCGGCGGCCATAGACGATCTGGTAATGGCCGGGCCGGGTGGCATCGGGGCGCACGAGGATAGGCACCTGCTGGCCATGGTCGCAGATCGACTGGGCAAGGCGGGCATCCTCCATCGCGTCGGATTCAAGCCGGTCCTGCGCGCCTGCGGCGTGGATGAGATGGGGGTTGAGGGGGGTGATGGTGGTCATTCGGTTGTCTCCTGCGGGCTGCAGGATGGCGGCGGCGGTGGTTAACGGGGCGTTGCAGGGGCGGGCGTTCGCTTTGAAACCGTCTGATGGAACGTCCAGTGGACGTTCCATCGGTTTCATTGCCCATAAGGCTGAAGGCCGTTGGGCAAGGGGGGTAGGGCAGCAGACAACCCTTTGTAATCTGGCCGCGACTGCCTGGGCTGGCGCGGTTTCGCGCCTGCCGGGGGCAGGCAGGCGCGGGCAGATTTGTCGACGGACAAATCTGCCAGGGAAGGACATGTTGTGTTTCGATCAATCCTCTTTTCCACCCTTTCACCCGCCCGCCATCCGGCATAGCGTCCCCTC
>JAAFHS010000388.1 GCA_013298485.1 Rhodobacterales bacterium | reverse complement strand
GACGATATCGGTGCCATCCCAGAGTTCGGTATGGGCCCCGGCCCCGCTGTTGCGGAAGCAGATGATGCCTTTGCGCCCGGCAATGACCGCCTTCATTTCCGCCGTGCGGTTGCCGGTGGTGCCTGCTGACATCTGCAGCTCTTCCCCCTTGCCGTAGCGGCCGGCCAGATAGAACTCCAGCTCATCCACCGCACCAAGGTAGAAGTTCGTGCCAAGGCGGGAATTCGGCCGCCGATAGCTGCGCGGCCCGACCAGATGTTCGGCACCCGCGTTGTTCAGCGCCTCGCTGACCTGAAAGCAGCAGGGCGTGTTCTTGGGCTGGCCATCGGGGATGCCCTTGTTCAGCGCGGCCATATAGTCGGCGATATGTTTGGGCAGGCGGTTATAAGTGGGATATCCGGCGCGCAATGTAGCGTAATCAATGGGGATTTTCCCCTTTGGTGTAACAGGCATGAGAAACCTCGTGATGAAAAATGAGTCGTGCAATTTCGAATGCCAGAACGATGCCACCATGGGTGCTGCGCGTCAAGTCAGGCGAGGAGGCGGAAACCGCGGCATGCAGGCCGGGGGTTTCGGCAGGATACCGCCGCAGGATCGGCTGGAAACGGGTCAATCTGCGAGACCGGCGCGGGGTGATGCCGCCAATGGCGGGGGTGCGCGGTTTTCATCGCGCGCGGGCTGTGCAGGGTGGCCACATGTCAGACCCCGTGGCCAGCACAGAACGATCCATGCAGATGACCGGGCGGCAGGCGCATCTGCCGGTTCTGGACGGCGCGCGCGGGATCGCGGCGCTGGCGGTCTTCGGCTATCATCTGGCACCCTATTTCGGCGGATTGCCTTGGCTGCAGGGATCGTTCCTTGCGGTCGATCTGTTCTTTATCCTGAGCGGGTTCGTGATTGCCCGGTCATATGAGGCGCGTCTTGCGGAGGGCAGGCTGGGCTTCGGGCGGTTCGTCTGGACGCGCGTGGTGCGGCTTTATCCGCTGTATCTGGTGGCGTGCCTGATTGGCCTTGCCTATTTCGTCATCAAGCTGGTGGCGGGCCTTGCAGATGCGCCGACACCTGTGGAGCTGATGGGGGCCATGCCGGGGACGGTTCTGATGCTGCCATCGCCCACGACAAGCACCTGGGGGTTCACGCCGTTTCCGTTCGCGCCATCGGCCTGGTCACTGAGTTTCGAGTTCTGGTACAACATCGTCTATGCGCTGATCGTGATCCGGTGCGGATTGACGGCGCTGGGGGTGCTGGCCGCGGTCTCATTGGCGGTGCTGGTGCAGCAGGCGCTGGCATTCGGCAGCATCGACATGGGGTGGAATATCGCGACGATGATCGGGGGAAGCGCGCGGTTCTGGTTTTCGTTCACGCTGGGGGTCATCCTGTTCCGGCTGCATGATGCGGACTGGCGGCTGCCGCCGGTGGCGATCCTGCTGGGGGTGCCGGCGTTTGCATTCGTGGCGATCCCTTCGGATGCGGTCGGGCTGGGGTTGGTCTGGGTCGTGGCAGTATTCCCTGCGGCGCTGCTGATCGGGGCGGCGATGGAGGTGGGGCCGCGGGTGGCTGTGGTCTGCGACCATCTGGGGCGGCTGTCCTATGGCATCTACATCCTGCATGCGCCGATGGTTCTGTTCGGAACGGGCGTGTTCAAGGTGCTGCTGGGGGATGCCTGGGCGGATTATCAGGCAGTGATCGGCGGCGTGATCTTCGTGGCGGTGATCGGGTTCGCGGCGGTCGCGACATATAGGTTTGATGAGCCGCTGCGGCAGTGGCTGCGGCGGCGTGGAACGGGTGGCGTACAGGCCGGCGCTACCCCCGCGCGTTAAAGTAATCGCTGATGGTTTTGGCCATCGCCTCGGATATCCCTTCGACCGCCGTGAGGTCGGACAGGCCTGCGCGGGCCACGGCCTTGGCGCTGCCGAAATGCGCCAGCAGCGCCTTTTTGCGGGCGGCACCGACACCGGGGATGTCATCGAGGGGTGTCGCGGTAAAGGCCTTGGCGCGTTTGGCGCGGTGGGCCCCGATGGCCCAGCGGTGCGCCTCATCCCGGAGGCGCTGGATGAAGTAAAGGACGGGATCGTTCATGCGCAGGGCAAAGGGCGGCAGGCCTGTGCGGTGGAATTCTTCCTTGCCTGCGTCGCGGTCAACACCTTTAGCCACACCCAGCATGGCGATGTCATCGACACCGAGTTCGGCCATGATGCCGGCCACGGCGCTGACCTGCCCCGCGCCGCCGTCGATCAGCAGAAGATCGGGCCACATGTCGGACTTGCGATCGGGGTCTTCCTTCAGCAGGCGTTCGAAGCGGCGGGTGAGCACCTCTTTCATCATGCCGAAGTCATCGGAATTGGTCCCGGCGTCGGATTTGATGTTGAACTTGCGGTATTGCGATTTGAGATAGCCATCGGGGCCCGCGACGATCATGCCGCCTACGGCATTGGTGCCCTGGATATGCGAGTTGTCATACACCTCGATCCGCTTTGGCGGGGCGTCGAGATCGAAGGCTTCGGCCAGACCGGCCAGCAATTTGTTCTGGGTCGTGCTTTCGGCCATTTTGCGGGCCAGGCTTTCGCGCGCGTTGCGGGTCGCGTTTTCGACGAGTTCGGCCTTTTCGCCGCGCTGGGGCACGGCGAGTTCGACGCGGCGGCCTGCGCGGTCTGATAGCAGTTCGGTCACAAGATCGGGGTTTTCAACCGGGTGCGACAGCAGGATCAGGCGCGGGGGTTCCTTGTCATCGTAGAACTGGGCCAGGAAGGCCTCCAGAATCTCCGGCTCTTCTGCGCCAGCGCCGGTCTTGGGATAAAAGTCGCGGTTGCCCCAGCTTTGGTTCGCGCGGATGAAGAAGACCTGCACGCAGGCCTGCCCCTGATCCAGATGCAGGGCCACGACATCCGCCTCGGCCACGCCTGCGGGGTTGATGCCCTGGGCGGACTGCACCTGCGTCAACGCCTTGATCCGGTCGCGCAGGGCGGCGGCGCGTTCAAACTCCATGGCATCGGATGCGGTGTTCATTTCCGCAGCGAGGTTCGACTGCACAGTCGTGGTCTTGCCCTGCAGAAACCGTTCGGCATCGGCCACGAGGGTCGCATAGCCCGGCCCGTCGATCTTGGCGACGCAGGGGGCCGCACAGCGCTTGATCTGGTATTGCAGGCAGGGCCGGGTGCGGCTGTCGAACATCGCATCGGTGCAATTGCGCAACAGGAACACCTTCTGCAACTGGTTCAGCGTGCGGTTCACTGCCCCCGCCGATGCGAAGGGGCCGAAATAGGTGCCTTTCTCAGACTTCTTGCCGCGATGCTTTTTCAGCTGCGGAAAGGGGTGATCCTTGGCGATCAGGATGTTGGGAAAGCTTTTGTCATCGCGCAG
>JAAFHS010000387.1 GCA_013298485.1 Rhodobacterales bacterium | reverse complement strand
ACCTCTGCCGCACGGTCTGTCGGCGCGCCGAACGCCTGGTGGTCGAAACCGCGACGATGGAGGAGGTGAACCCCGAAGCCGTCAAATACCTCAACCGCCTGTCCGACTGGTTCTTTGTCGCAGGCCGCATCGCCAACAATGACGGCAAGGATGACGTGCTCTGGGTGCCGGGTCTGACGCGCGAGGGGTAGGACGCGGCGTCCTGCCGCCCCTTTTCGTCGCATTTGGCCTGTATCTGGCGGACATGACGCGGTAATCAGCTTGCGTAAACTCCGGGTTCCGCACCCGCAATGTAAGGATTCGTGGCCATGAAGGTTCTTGTCCCTGTCAAACGGGTGATCGACTATAACGTCAAGGTGCGCGTCAAGGCGGACGGTTCGGGTGTGGACCTCGCCAATGTAAAGATGTCGATGAACCCCTTTGACGAAATCGCCGTCGAAGAGGCGATCCGCCTGAAGGAAAAGGGCGTCGCAACCGAGGTGATCGTGGTGTCGATCGGCGTGAAACAGGCGCAGGAAACCCTGCGCACCGCCCTTGCCATGGGCGCAGACCGCGCGATCCTGATCGAGGCGACGGATAACGTCCAAACCGATATCGAACCCCTTGCCGTGGCCAAACTGCTCGCCGCCGTCGTGCGCGAAGAAGGCCCGGGCCTTGTCCTTTGCGGCAAGCAGGCCATCGACAATGACATGAACGCCACCGGGCAGATGCTGTCGGCCCTGCTGGGCTGGTCGCAGGCGACCTTCGCCTCCGAACTCGCCATCGCGGGCGATACCGCGACCGTCACGCGCGAAGTGGACGGCGGCCTGCAGACCATCACCGTCAAGATGCCTGCCATCGTGACGGTCGATCTGCGCCTGAACGATCCGCGCTATGCTTCGCTGCCAAATATCATGAAAGCCAAGGCCAAGCCGATGGCGATGAAAACCCCCGCCGATTACGGGGTGGACGTGGCGCCGCGTCTGGCGGTCGTGAAAACCGTGGAACCGGCGGGCCGCAAGGCAGGCGTCAAGGTGGCCTCTGTCGCCGAACTGATTGCAAAACTCAAAGACGAAGCGGGGGTGATCTGATGGCTGTTCTTCTTCTTGCGGACGTGATCGAAGGCCAGCTTGCAACCGATCAGGTGGCCAAGGCCCTGACGGCGGTCAAATCGCTCGGCCCCGTGACGGTGCTGGTGGCAGGCATGGGCGGTGATGCGGCGGCGGCCGAAGCCGCCACGCTGGCAGGCGTCGCAAAGGTCATCTTCGCCGATGCGCATGTCTATTGCCACGCGATGGCGGAACCAACCGCCGCCCTGATCCATGCGCTGGCGGGTGACTACAGCCATATCGTCGCCCCTTCGGGCGCGTTTTCCAAATCGGTGCTGCCGCGTGTGGCCGCCATGCTGGATGTCATGGTGATATCCGAAGTGCTGGCCGTGATTGATGCCGATACCTTTGATCGCCCGATCTATGCCGGCAACGCAATCCAGACGGTGAAATCATCGGATGCAAAAAAGGTCATGACCATCCGCACCGCCACGTTTGATGCCGCAGGCAAGGGCAACAGCGCCCCGGTCGAAAAAGTCGCCACTGCCGCCGATGGCAGCCTGTCATCCTGGGTCGAAGATAAGGTCGCCTCATCCGACCGCCCCGAACTGACCAGTGCGGGCATTGTCGTCTCGGGTGGGCGCGGCGTCGGCAGCCAGGCCGATTTCGCAATGATCGAAAAACTGGCCGACAAGCTCAATGCCGCTGTCGGTGCATCCCGCGCCGCCGTGGACAGCGGCTATGCCCCGAACGACTGGCAGGTCGGCCAGACGGGCAAGGTCGTGGCCCCGGACCTTTATGTGGCGGTCGGCATTTCCGGTGCAATCCAGCATCTGGCAGGCATGAAGGACAGCAAGGTCATCGTCGCCATCAACAAGGATGAAGAGGCCCCGATCTTTCAGGTCGCCGACTACGGGCTGGTCGCCGATCTGTTCACCGCCGTGCCGGAGCTGATCGAAAAGCTGTGATCTTTCAGAACGATGCAAAGGCGCGCCCGGATCATGGGCGCGCCTTTGTCATGCGAACTGCCGCAGAACCGGGATCAGCGTATCGGCAATCCGCCGGTGCGCCCGCAGCCCCGGCAGGCCGGCCTCTGCCGCCATCGCCTGCATCATATCGTCCGCCCTGCCACATTCCGCCGGTGGGCAGATCTCGACGCAGCGTGCCGTGTGCTGTGCCACGCGGCCCATCATCGCACGGTCGACAAACGCAGGATAGCGCGGCCCGATTTCATCCATGGCGGCCTCCAGCGGCGGCTGCGAGCCTGTCCACATCAGCACCGTATGCGGCCCCAGACGGCGGGTCAGCGCAATCATCCGCTCCACCCACAGGGCCTGCAGTTCCGCCACCACGCCGTTGAAGCGCGGGCGCGAGACCCTTTGCAAGGTCTGCACCAGATGCCGGGTAAAGTGAAACTCGGCAAAATCCACTTCGCGGAACAGGGCCCGCAACCGGGGTGTCACGCCCAGCACACGGTCATTGCGGCGCGGATGCACGGTGTAGAACGGGTTCGTCTGGTTATGCGCGCCCACCACCTGCACCACCACGGCCGCTGCACCCGTGGCGATCCGCGCAATCTCATCATCCGCCAGAAACACATCCGGCCCCGCATTCGCAATCCCAAGGTTCACGACCGGCACGCCCAGCGATTGTTCCAGCTGGTCCACAAAGGGCAAGGCGACATATTTGCCGAATGTCTCCGTCCCCCCGATCACCGCCAGATAGCGCCCCGCCAGGTCTCGGCGCGGCCCCCGGAAGATCAGTTTCGATGCCCCATAATGACATGGCGCATAGTCAGGTGCCGCAGCACCCGCCATCAGAAAAGCCATCACACCCACCCAAGTCTTCATACACCCGTGTGACAGAATGGTGGCGAACCCTTGCCAAAAGGCTAAAGTCCGAACTTGTCTCGAATGTTCGGCATCGTGCCGCACTGCAGCGGGGTTGCAGCCGCCCGCCCTTGCAGCCTATGGTCCCCCGAAGGCAGGAGGCCGCGATGGAAGTCACGAATATCGGCGTTGTGGGCGCGGGGCAGATGGGCAGCGGCATCGCACATGTCTTTGCGCTGGCGGGCTTTGACGTGCTGATGACGGATGTGAAAGAGGCCAGCCTGACCGCCGCCATCGCCCTGATTGATCGCAATATCGAACGTCAGGTGGTCAAGGGCCGCGTGCTGTCCGCCGACAAACGCGCCGCGATGGCGCGGATCAAGACCACCCTGCGCCTGGCCGATCTGGGGGCATGCGATCTGATCATCGAGGCTGCGACCGAACGCGAAACCGTCAAGACCGCGATTTTCGAAGACCTCGTGCCACATCTGAAACCGCATACGA
>JAAFHS010000386.1 GCA_013298485.1 Rhodobacterales bacterium | reverse complement strand
TGTCAGCCCCGCCATGCGCGCGCCAAAGGTCAGCCCGATGATCGAGATTGCCAGCGTCTGCAGCGTCATCGGCACAGGGATCATCGGCACGCTGATCTGGGCCGCCATCGCCACGAACAGCGATCCGGCGACAATCATCACACCACGGGTCAACAGGGTCTGGGACGGCACGAGGGCCTTTGCAAGGGTCATAAGTCGGCCTTTCCTTGAACTGAAGTCTCGCGCACACTTTGCTGCGATGCAGATTGATGTCAATCCATTCCGTCGCGGGGCCTGCGCCGCACGCTTGTGCTGCAGGCGATCAACCCGCATCTGACCGAACTTGCCGCAGGGTACGGTCACCGCTCACCCCTTGCCCCTTCCTCTCTGCTCAAATATCCCCGCCGGAGGCTCCACCCTCCCAACGGACACCGCCCCATGACAACAAAGATCGCCCTCGTCACCGGTGCCTCGCGCGGCATAGGCTTTGCGCTGGCCCAGGGCCTTGCCACGCGCGGCTGGCATGTCGTCGCCGTCGCCCGCACCGTCGGTGGGCTGGAGGCGCTGGATGATGCCGTCCGCGCTTTGAAACTGCCCGGCGCGGGCGCACTGACCCTGGCCCCGATGGACATCACCAATGCGGATGCGATGCGCCATCTCTGCCGATCCCTGCATGACCGGTGGGGCGGGGCAGGCCTCTGGGTCCACGCGGCCATCCATGCGGCCCCCCTTGCCCCTGCCGGATCAATCGACGAACGCGACTGGGACAAAAGCATCGCGACCAATACCCGCGCCACGGGTCTCCTGATCCCGATGGTGGAACCGCTTTTGCGCGCGCATCAGGGCACCGCGATGTTTCTCGATGATCCGGTGGCGGGGCAGAAATTCTTCGGCGCCTACGGGGCCACCAAGGCCGCCCAGATCGCCCTCGCCCGCTCATGGGCGGCGGAAACCGCAAAGATCGGCCCCCGCGTCATCGTGGCCACCCCCGCACCGATGCCGACCGCAACCCGCGCGCGGTTCTTCCCCGGCGAAGACCGCAGCAAACTGACCCCGGCAATGGCCGAGGCGGAAAGGCTCATCGGCCTGCTGTAGGGTGCGCAGTCATGACGCACCATGGCCACCCGATCACGCAATGTTTCAAAAGTCTTAACGCACCCTGTGGATAACTTTTTAATATCTTGTTTTATTTCAACAAAGTCGAAAATTGACAGCCGTCAATTTTCCGGCAAAGCCGCCGCAATCGCCGCCCACAGCGGCTCTGTCGGCTCAATCCCCACCGACATCCGGATGAACCCTTCAGGCACCATGTCGCCCCAGCGTGCGCGGCGTTCGGCGGATGTGTGTGTCGCCCCGAAACTCGTCGATTGCACGATGAACGGGCAGTCAGCCAGGAATTTCTCCGCCACCCCCGCATCGGCAAGCGTGAAAGAGATCAGAAACCCGAACCCCGCCATCTGCCGTTTGGCAATCGCATGCGACGGATCATCCGGCAGCCCCGGATAGCGCACGCGTCGCACGCCCGGATGCCCTGCCAGCCGTTCCGCAATCACCCCCGCACTTGCGCACATCCGCGCCATCCGCACTTCCAGCGTCTCCACGCCGCGATGCACGAGCCAGGCCTCGAACGCCCCCGGCACCGCCCCTGACAGCCGCCGCCAGTTGCGCACGCGGTCCAGCACCGCCGCATTCCGGCTCGCCACATGCCCGAACAGCAGGTCCGAATGCCCTGACGGTGCCTTGGTATCGGCAGCCACCACCACATCCACGCCAAGGTCCAATGGCCGCTGCAGCACGGGCGTCATCGTCGTGTTATCGGCAATCACCACCGCCCCCGCTGCATGCGCCCGCGCCACCACGGCGGCAATATCGCAGACATCGAGGCCGGGATTGGACGGCGTCTCAATAAACACCGCCGCCGCCCCAGCGAAATCGGCGGTGCTGAATTCCACCGTCGGCAGATAGGTCGCGGTGACGCCGAACGGTTTCAGAAACTCCTCCGCAAACAGCCGTGTCGTGTAATACCCATCCGACGGCAGCACCACCTTTTGCCCAGCGCGCAGCACCGCCATCAGCGCGGCCGAAATCGCCGCCATCCCGGATGGAAAGGCCACGACGGGGGCATCTTCCAACAGGGCCAGCTGCCCCTCCAACTCATCCCAGGTCGGGCTGCCCGCGCGGGAATAGCTGTAGCCGCCATTGGCATGGTCCGGCACATGAAAGGTCGCGGCCGACACCAGGGGGGGTGCGATCGGATCGCCCTGCACCAGCCGCGCCTTACGGTGATGCAGCATCGCAGCATAACGGTCCATCCCGGTGCCTTTCATTCCAGCCGCGCGGGAAACCCATCCGCGCGCAGATCGGTTCCCAGCAGATCCTCCAGCAGTTTCGCGATCATCGGCGATTGCGCCTCGCCGCCATAAGCCGCCTTGGCCGCGACATAGGTCTGCTGCGTGGCTGATGCGAGGTCCAGCGGCACCCCGAATTCGCGCCCGAACCCCAGCGCGAAGCCAAGGTCCTTCAACGCCAGATCGATGTTGAAGGCGATGTCATAGGACCCGTTCAGGATCAGAGCCCCTTCCGTCTCATGGACAAAGGAATTGCCCGATGACGCCGCAATCGCATGCCACGCCTGCCCCAGATCAAGCCCCCCGCGTTTGGCCAGCATCAGCGCCTCGCCGCAGGCCTTCAGGTGGATGAAGGCCAGCATGTTGGTGATCACCTTGATGATGGAGGATGATCCCAAGGGCCCCATGTGGAATATCTTGTCACCCATGGCTTCCATCGCCTTGTGGTGCAGATCAAAAAGATCGCGATCCCCGCCCGCCAGCATGGTGATGCGGCCCTGATAGGCCAGATGCACCCCGCCCGTGACGGGCAGTTCCATCATCCGCACGCCCGCCGCTGCCGCAACCGCCGCCAGCGTCAGCACCTCATCCCGGCCCAGCGTCGACATCTCCACCCAGGACGCCCCTGCCTTCACATGCGGGAGGATGCTGCGCAGCACGCGTTCGGATACCGCAGGCGACGGCAGGCAGGTGATCACATGATCCACCGATGCCGCCAGTTCTTCTGCGCTGCTGGCAAGCTTCGCACCGTTCGCGACCAAAGGCGCGGCAAGGGCGGGGTTCAGGTCATAGACCGTGACCGCAAAGCCATCCTTCAGCAGACAGCCCGCACAGGCGGCCCCGAGATTGCCAAGGCCGATATATCCGTAATGCATGCGCGCTCCTGTCAGCATGATTTTTCTACGAAAAATCGCAGATTTTTCGGCTGCGGTCAGGCACCCCAGCCGACGATGCCCTTGACCTCGCAGAAGTCATGGATGCCCCAATCCGCATATTCGCGCCCGTTGCCCGATTGCTTGTAGCCGCCAAAGGGCGCCGCCGTATCCCAA
>JAAFHS010000385.1:438-3384 GCA_013298485.1 Rhodobacterales bacterium | reverse complement strand
TCCGCATATTGCACCGCCCGGCGACAGCCGTGCTGCGACCGCTTGCAGACCACCCCCGTTGCCCCTAGATTTACAGCGAACGCACAGGAGACCCCGAATGCCCATGGAAGGCCGCGATATCGAAGCCCTGATCCGCACCAGCTTTCCGCAGGCAAAGATCACGATCACCGACCTTGCGGGCGACGGCAACCATTGGTCGGCCGAGGTGATCGATGCCAGCTTCAAGGGTATGAACCGCGTCCAGCAGCAACGCGCGGTCTATGCCGCCCTGAAAGGCAAGATGGACGGCGCGCACGGCGAATTGCACGCGCTGGCGTTGACCACAAAGGCGCCGGATTGACAATGACGACAGAGCCCCCGATCAGAAAACCTTACCCGTCGCGAGCCATGATCATTCTGCGTCTCGCGGCGATACCCTTCGTTGGCCTGATTGCGCTGATGGCGCGGACGTCAAGGGGAAAGGCCAAGTTCCGGGCAGAAACAGAACGTCTCGCACGCGAACATGAGGCGCAGAAGTCCGTCATCGGGCGCTATCTCGATAGCCGCGATGCCGCAGATGACGATGTACCAAAAGAGTGGGTCATGACCAATGACCCTTTGCCCAATCACCCCGCTGCCCAACAGCAACAGGGATGACTGATCAGGAGAAAATGATGACCGCAGCAGATACCATCCGTGACACCGTCACCAAGAACGACGTCGTCCTGTTCATGAAGGGCACCAAGATGATGCCGCAATGCGGGTTTTCATCCCGTGTCGCGGGGGTGCTCAACTTCATGGGCGTCGAATTTGCCGATGTGAACGTGCTTGCCGATGCCGATATCCGGCAGGGGATCAAGGATTTCTCCGACTGGCCCACCATCCCGCAGCTCTATGTCAAAGGCGAATTCGTCGGCGGCTGCGATATCGTCACCGAAATGACCCTGTCGGGCGAACTCGATCAACTGTTTGAGGCGAAGGGCGTCACCTATGACAAGGCCGCGGCGGACAAGATCCGCGAAGCCAACGCCTGACCCCTATTGCATCTTCGGTAGGGTGCGTGCCCGCACGCACCATCCGCCGTTGCAGGCCGGGCGTAGGTCGGGGCCTGCCCCGACTTCCCCCCGATCACGCAATGTTTCAAAAGTCTTAATGCAGCATGTGGATAACTTTCAAATTTCGTTGATTTTATTGCATAATCCTGAAAATTGACAGCCGTCAATTTTCCCCTGTCAGGCCCCGATTTCCTCCACCCGCGCGGCCATCGCCTCGGCCCGGGCCGCGATTTCCGCCAGCGTCTCGGTCACCTGCGGCGGGATCACCGCCACATCGCGCGTCTGCGTGGGGCGCGCCTCCAGCTCTGCCACCTTGGCGCGCAAGTTGCGGATTTCATCCTCCACCGCCGCCGTCTTGTCGGCCAGCATCAGCCCCGCCATCAGCAGCATCCGCGCCTCGGGCAGGCGGCCCATCTGCGTGACCAGCGGTGTCGCCTCATTGTCCAGCATCTGCGCCGCACCCCGCAGGAAATGCTCTTCACCCGGCTGGCAGGAGACCTGAAATGTCTTGCCGCCGATGGAAATGTCGATCTCAGGCATGCGCGCGCTCCTCACCGATCAGCGGGGACAATTCGCCCAGGATTTCGTCCATCTCTGCAATCTCCACCTGCCGCGCCGCGCGCAGCGCCTCCAACTCCACCAGCATCGCCTTGTTGATCAGATGCGGGTCTGTTGCCCCCGCCTCCGCCGCATCGCGCATCCGCGCCAGCTGATCGCGCAGCTGGATCGTGATCTTGCGCATCCGCTGCAATTCCAGGCCCTGCACGTCCAGCTGCCGCGTCATCTTGTCGATCCGCGCCTCCAGCTGCGCCTGCGCCACGGGCACATGCACGGGTTTCGGTTCCGCCGCCCGCGCGTCTGCCGCCTTGGCCGCCCGTTCCGTCAGCAGCGCGATCCGGTCCTTCAACTGGCCCACAACCGCGCGTTCGTCATCCAGTTGCGCCCGCAGCAGCGCCTCCTGCCCCGTCGTCGGCACTGCAGGCGCCACAGGTTTCGCCGCAACCCGGTCCAGTCCCGTGCCGATGCGTTCCAGCGCCGCCGTGATCCGCCGCTCCAATTCCGCGATATTCTGCATCTGCCCCGCCTTTGTCCCACCGGGCCCTGATCGCATGGCGACAACCCGTTTGTTACAGGTTGCGAATCGAATGCGCCCCGTCAAGTGCGATCATAGCCGAATGCCCGCAATGAAGCGCCCCTTTGCCGCCAAAGCCTTGCAGCGCGACCTTGAACTTGCGCCGCCGCGCCGTTAATCCCCGTGATGACACCGCCCTCAGCCGATAGGACGCATCCCGTGGACATCCAGACCCTTCGCACAACCCACCCCGATCACTGGATGCGTGCCTGTGCCATCCGCGTGCTGACACTCGATGCCGTGGCCGCCGCCAATTCGGGCCATTCAGGCATGCCGATGGGGATGGCCGATGTCGCGACCGTGCTGTTTGCCAACCACCTGAAATTCGACGCATCCGCCCCGCGCTGGCCCGACCGCGACCGTTTCATCCTGTCGGCGGGCCATGGCTCCATGCTGATCTACAGCCTGCTGTATCTGACAGGCTATGCCGACATGACCCTGCAGCAGGTCAAGAACTTCCGCCAGTGGGGTGCGATCACTGCAGGCCACCCGGAATACGGCCATGTCGCAGGCGTCGAAACCACGACCGGGCCCCTGGGGCAGGGCATCGCCAATGCCGTGGGGTTCGCCATGGCCGAGGAATCCCTGCGCGCCCGCTGGGGATCGCATGTGCAGGACCATCATACCTATGTCATCGCAGGCGACGGCTGCCTGATGGAGGGGGTGAGCCAGGAGGCGATCGGCCTTGCAGGCAAGCACCAGCTGTCGCGCCTGATCGTGCTGTGGGACAACAACGGCATCACCATCGACGGCAAAGTGTCCATCGCCGATGTGACGGAT
>JAAFHS010000385.1:0-428 GCA_013298485.1 Rhodobacterales bacterium | reverse complement strand
ACGGATCAGAAGGCCCGCTTTGCCGCCTCCGGCTGGGATGTGTTTGACTGCGACGGCCACGACCCCGCAGACATCGACCGCGCCATTGTGGCGGCCAAGGCCTCCCCCGGCCCCGCGATGATCGCCTGCAAGACGCATATCGCCCTTGGCCATGCCACACAGGATACATCCAAAGGCCACGGCGCGCTGACGGATGCCGCCCAGATGAAGGCCGCGAAAGACAGCTATGGCTGGACCAGCGCGCCCTTTGACATCCCCAAGAACATCAAGACCTGGTGGGAAGGCGTGGGCCGCAAGGGGGCTGCCGCGCGTGCCGCATGGGAGGCGCGTTTGGGAAACCTCTCTGCCGCCAAAAAGGCCGAATTCGCCCGCATCTTTGCAGGTGACACGCCCGCAAAGCTAGCCACCGCCATCCGCGCCGTCAAAAA
>JAAFHS010000384.1 GCA_013298485.1 Rhodobacterales bacterium | reverse complement strand
CCTCCCCTCCCCACAAGGGGGGAGAGGAGGCACTTGGCCCCGACTGCGGTGCTGCGGGAACGCTGGCATGACGCCTAAGGCCACCATCCGGGCCGAGGCCGAGGCGTTGTTTGCGGCCTTTCAGGCGGCGGGTGCCCTGCCCGTCGATGCCGATATCCTGCTGCCCGCTGAAACCCTGCTCGACCTTTACGGCGAGGATATCCGCGCCCGCGCCTACACGACCCACGATCCCCTGCGCGGCGAGATGATGCTGCGCCCTGATTTCACCGTGCCCGTGGTGCAGGCGCATATGACCCACGGGGCGGAGCCTGCGCGCTATACCTATATAGGCGAGGTGTTCCGGCGGCAGGACAGCGTCACGACACGGCCCAACGAATATCTGCAGGTGGGATATGAGGTGTTTGACCGTACCGCCCCCGAAGCTGCGGATGCCGAGGTGTTTGCCCTTTTTGCAGGCCTTCTGGCGCGGCTTGGCCTGCGGCCTGCAACCGGCGATTTCGGCATTCTGATGGCTGCGGTGCGCGGTCTGTCCACGACGCCGCGCCGCAAGGCCGCCCTGTTGCGCCATGTCTGGCGGCCCAGACGGTTTCACGCGCTGCTTGACCGTTTTGCAGGCCGCAGCCCGGTGCTCGCCGCCCGGACCACCCTGCTGGAACGGCTCGCGACCGATACGCCCGAGGTGCTGATCGCTGCAGCAGGGCAATTTGTTGGCCTGCGCAGTGCCGAAGATATCGCCACCCGCACGACAGCCCTGCTTGACGATGCCGCAGCCCCGCTGATCGGCGCGGATGAGGCGGATGCGCTGGATCTTTTGCTGTCCGTGGCAGCCCCGCTGCCGCAAGCCATCACCCTGCTGACCGATCTGACAAGACGCCTGCCGTGGATTGCCGCTGCGGTTGACACCTGCGCGCGCAGAACCACCGCCTTGCAGGCCCGTGGCATCGATGTGGCAGACCTCGCGTTTGCGACGACACATATGCAGTCCACCCTCGAATACTATGATGGCTTCGTCTTCAGCTTTCACGCCGCCGACCCGGCCCTTCCCGCCGTTGCCAGCGGTGGGCGCTATGATGCGTTGACGGCAGTTCTGGGACAGGGCAGGTCCATTCCCGCCGTCGGTGGTGTGATCCGCCCGGGCCTTGTCGCACAACTGCGGGGGCAGCCATGAAGATCGGGGTGCCATCCAAGGGCCGGTTGATGGAGCAGACGTTCGACTGGTTCGGCGCACGCGGCCTGACGATGCACAAATCTGCGGACGGGCGCGAGTATGCAGGTTCCGTTGCCGGCGCGGATGATGTGGAGCTTGTCCTGCTATCGGCAGGCGAAATTCCATCCGAACTCGCGGCAGGCCGTATCCATCTGGGTGTGACAGGCACCGATCTGATCCGGGAAAAGCTGGCAGACTGGCCAACGCAGGTTGTGGAACTGGTCCCGCTCGGGTTTGGCGAGGCCGATCTGGTTGTGGCGGTGCCACAGGTCTGGATCGACGTCGACACGCTGGATGATCTGGACGCAGCCGCCGCCGCGTTCCGGGCCGCACACGGCCACCGCCTGCGCATCGCGACAAAGTATCACCGGCTGGTGCGCGATTTCATGGCCCTGCACGGCGTCGCCGACTATCAGCTGGTGGATAGTCAGGGTGCCACCGAAGGCACGGTCAAGAACCTGACGGCTGAGGCCATCGCCGACATCACATCCAGCGGTGAAACCCTGCGCGCAAATCATCTGAAGGTGCTGTCTGACGGGCTGATCCTGCAATCGCAGGCCACGCTTTACGCGGCGCGCACGGCGGATTGGACAATGGCTGCGGCAATTCTGGACACACTCGCCCCGCGCCTTGGATTTGTGCCTGAGGACAGGCTTTTTCGCAGTTGACGGATGACAGGTTTGGGATACGGTCGGCGCATCCCAATGAAAGCATCCGTCATGTTCCGCGTCATCTGTCTTGCCAGCCTTCTTGCGACCCCCTGCTTTGCCCAAGATTTGGCAACAGGGGATCAGATCCGGGCAGCGGTGGCCGGGAACACGGTCATGGGCAGCATGTCGGCATCAGGGGCCTACACCGAGTATTACGCACCCGACGGCACGATCCGCAGCGCCGATTATCAGGGCGCATGGGCCATTCAGGGCGACAAGATGTGTTTCACCTATGGCGAGGACCCTGCCACCTGCTGGGGTGTCCAACTGGCCGGGGATCAGGTCTCATGGCTGGTTGATGGTGCGACCGAAGGCACCGGTACAATCATCGCGGGCAACCCGAACGGCTGGTAAACCCGCGCCGGCCACCACACAATTTTCGGGCCATATTGCCGACCCGGGGCTGGCCCGGTTCACCCGCCCGCGTTTTCATCGCGTTCGTCTTCACGAAATGCGGCGCTACGTGGTTGCGGGGTGTGCGAGGCTCTGCTAGAGACGCCCGAAATCAAGACGCATGCCCCTTCGTGTGCGCCCTTGGTGTGGTGTGCCCGACAGGGCCTGCGACGCCAGTGTCCGAAAGGGGTTCATGACAACGGCGGAAGGGATGACGTGGCGGAATCAGTTTCGATCTCGACCGGAATTGCCGCGCGCTATGCAGCGGCGCTTTTTGAAATTTCCAAGGATGAAGGCGCGTTGAAAGTGCTTGAGGCGGACGCCACCGCCCTGGCCGACGCGCTGGCCGTCAGCCCCGAATTGACGGCCATGATCGCGTCCCCGGTTGTCGCCCGCGACGAACAGGGCCACGCGATGGCGGCGGTCGCGGCAAAGCTGGGCCTGTCCACCCTGACCACCAACACAATCGCGCTCATGGCGTCCAAGCGGCGGCTGTTCGTCCTGCCGCAGATGGTGGCCGACCTGCGTGCGCGGATCGCCAGCGAAAAAGGCGAAGTCACGGCAGATGTCACCTCGGCCACAAAGCTGAGTGCGGCACAGGCCAAGGCGCTGGCCGCGACCTTGAAAGCCAAGGTCGGCAAGGACGTCATCTTGAACACCACTGTCGATGAGACACTTATCGGCGGTTTGATCGTAAAGCTCGGCTCGACCATGATCGACACGTCGGTCAAGGCAAAGCTCGCGGCACTTCAGAATGCAATGAAAGAGGTTGGGTGATGGGAATCCAGGCGGCTGAAATCTCGGCGATCCTTAAGGACCAGATCAAGAATTTCGGCAAGGATGCCGAGGTGGCCGAAGTGGGCCGCGTGTTGTCGGTCGGTGACGGGATTGCCCGCGTCCACGGTCTTGACAATGTGCAGGCTGGCGAGATGGTCGAATTCCCCGGCGGGATCCGCGGGATGGCCCTGAACCTTGAAGTCGATAACGTCGGCATCGTGATCTTCGGGTCGGACCAGGACATCAAGGAAGGCGACACCGTCAAGCGCACCAAGTCCATCGTGGACGTGCCTGCGGGCG
>JAAFHS010000383.1 GCA_013298485.1 Rhodobacterales bacterium | reverse complement strand
GACAAAGGTCCAGCCCCCCTGGTTCTTCGGTTCTTCCTGGCACCAGACCACCTGCGCGGTCTTGAAGCGTTCCAACTCCTTCACAAGGCTCAGGGCCGGGAAGGGGTAGAACTGTTCCAGACGCAGGAGATAGACGTCGGTGAGGCCGCGTTTGTCACGCTCGGCCAGAAGATCGAAATAGACCTTGCCGGAACAGATCACGACGCGTTTGATCTTGGCATCGGGTTTCAGTTTCAGGTCGGAATTGCCCTTCTGCGCATCGTCCCACAGCACGCGGTGGAAGGCGGAGCCGGTGGTGAAATCCGCAGCCTCGGATATGCACATTGGGTGACGCAGCAGGCTTTTCGGCGTCATCAGGACCAGCGGCTTGCGGAAGGTGCGGTGAATCTGCCGCCGCAGGATGTGGAAGTAGTTGGCGGGGGTGGAGCAGTTGGCGACGATCCAGTTGTCATTCGCCGACATCTGCAGGAAGCGTTCAAGGCGCGCGGAGGAGTGTTCCGGCCCCTGTCCTTCGTAGCCATGCGGCAGCAGCATCACGAGGCCGGACATGCGCAGCCATTTGCTCTCGCCAGAGTTGATGAACTGATCGATCATGATCTGCGCGCCATTGGCGAAATCGCCGAACTGCGCCTCCCACAGGGTCAGGGCATTCGGTTCGGACAGGGAGTAGCCGTATTCAAAACCAAGAACGGCGTATTCGGACAGCATGCTGTCAATCACCTCATACCGCGCCTGGCCTGCGCGGATGTGGTTCAGGGGGTAATGGCGTTCTTCGGTGGTCTGGTCCACGAAAGCCGAATGGCGGTGGCTGAAGGTGCCGCGCGTGCAGTCCTGGCCGGACAGGCGGACGGGGAACCCTTCGACCTGAAGAGAGCCGAAGGCCAGCGCCTCGGCCGTGGCCCAATCAAAGCCCTTGCCGGTTTCGAACATTTTTGCCTTGGTTTCCAGCTGACGCGTGATGGTCTTGTGGATATCGAACCCATCGGGCACGCGGGTCAGGGCCGCGCCGACCTCGGCCAGCGTTTCGGGTTTCAGGGCGGTGGCCCCCGGTGTGTAATCCTCTTTCTCACGCTCGAACCCGGACCAGCGGCCATCCAGCCAATCGGCCTTGTTGGGTTTGAAGTTCTTGCCGATCTCCATTTCTTCGTTCAGGCGGGCCTGAAACGCGGCCTTCATATCTTCGATCTCACCCTCGGGGATCAGGCCATCGGCGACCAGGCGTTCGGTGTAGATCTGCAGGGTTGTCTTGTGTTTCTTGATCGCGTTGTACATCGCGGGGTTGGTGAACATCGGCTCATCGCCTTCGTTGTGACCGAAGCGGCGGTAGCAGAAGATATCCAGCACCACGTCCTTGTGGAATTTCTGGCGGAATTCGATGGCGACGCGGGCGGCATGCACCACGGCCTCGGGGTCGTCACCATTCACGTGGAAAATCGGGGCCTCCACCATCAGGGCGATATCGGTGGGATAGGGGGAGGAGCGTGAGAATGCGGGGGCGGTGGTAAACCCGATCTGGTTGTTCACGATGATATGGATCGTGCCCCCGGTGCGGTGGCCTTTCAGGCCCGAGAGGCCGAAGCATTCGGCGACGACACCCTGCCCCGCAAAGGCCGCATCGCCATGCAGCAGGATCGGCAGCACCTTGGTGCGGTCGGTATCGTTCAGCTGATCCTGCTTGGCGCGGACCTTGCCGAGGACGACCGGGTTCACAGCCTCCAGATGGCTGGGGTTGGCGGTCAGGGACAGATGCACGGTATTGCCGTCAAAGGTGCGGTCGGATGAGGCACCCAGATGGTATTTCACATCGCCGGAGCCATCGACGTCTTCGGGTTTATAGCTGCCGCCCTGAAATTCATGGAAAATCGCGCGGTAGGGTTTGCCCATCACATTGGCCAGCACCGACAGGCGGCCCCGGTGGGGCATGCCGACGACGATATCACGCACGCCGAGATTGCCGCCGCGTTTGATGATCTGTTCCATCGCGGGGATCAGGCTTTCACCGCCATCAAGGCCAAAGCGTTTGGTGCCCATGTATTTGACGTGCAGGAATTTCTCATACCCTTCCGCCTCAACCAGTTTATTCAAAATGGCGCGGCGGCCTTCACGGGTGAAGGCGATTTCCTTGCCATAGCCTTCGATCCGTTCCTTCAGCCAGGCGGCCTGTTCGGGGTCGGAGATATGCATGTATTGCAGGGCGAATGTGCCGCAATAGGTACGTTTGACGATATCCATGATCTGGCGCATCGAGGCGTGGGCAAGGCCAAGGACGTTGTCGATAAAGATCGGGCGGTCCATGTCGGCTTCGGTGAAGCCGTAGGATTCGGGGTCAAGCTCCGGCTGATGGGTGGTATCGCGCTGGCCCAGGGGGTCCACATTGGCGGCGAGGTGGCCGCGGATACGGTAGGCGCGGATGATCATCAGGGCGCGGATGGAATCGAGCACGGCGCGCTTGATCTGCTCATCGGTCAGTTGCACGCCTGCTTCCGCTGCGCGGGTGGTGATCTTTTCGGCGGTGCCCTTGGCCTCTTTCATCGGGGCCATGGGCCATTCGCCGGTCAGGGCGGCGGTCAGATCATCCACCGGTTGGGGGGGCCAATCCTTGCGCGCCCATGACGGGCCGTTCGCGGCGCGGCGGGCATCGCCCTCGCTGTCGCCGATGGCTTTGAAGAATTCAGCCCATCCGGCATCGACGGAGGCCGGATCAGCGGCGTGTCTGGCGGCGAGGTTGCCGATGTAATCGGCATTGGCACCGTCAAGGGCGGTGGCGTTGAACGGGGTGGGGGTGTGGTCGGTCATGGGGACGCTCCCTCATAGTGATGTGTGATGTTGGTAGAGAAGCCCTGCGCGTAGCCGAGCCATTCGAGACCTAGGTCGGTCATGATCGTAGGGTCGGTCAAAAAGACAAATCGCTGAACAGATGTCCAAGGCAGATCACCGTCATAGCGCAATCCGTCACCGCTGTAGTCTTCGAGCACGGAGCCAGTCTCGCGTTGCTGAAAATCATTGAGTTCGGTGAGCCACAGATACTCAAAGGAGCTTGCTCGAGCAGGATCAGAGGGAGGCAATTTGGTATCAGAAACAGCGTCACGCAATTCGGCTTGGGAGATCGCTTCTGGAGTGACCATTTCACAGCTAAGAACGTCGGTCAGATACGTTTCGTCTTCCCGACGGTCGTTCATGCGGGAATACACTAACAGCCCACTGCCGCCATTTGTGAACGCCTGCCGGATCGCTTTGGGTGCCCTATCGGATCGACCTAGGCTGGGACCAACACAAATATCGAAGCCGCGGCAGGACAACCCGCGTCGACCGGTACGGTCAAGTACAGATCGTCTTACGAAAGGAATATGCAGCCAATTGGTACGGTCGATAACCGCCGCGCCTTCGGAGCCCGTGACTTCGGTCCAACCGATATC
>JAAFHS010000382.1 GCA_013298485.1 Rhodobacterales bacterium | reverse complement strand
CGATGACATGGGCGATCCTTGCGGTGACCGGGTGGTGATAGCGCAGGGGGCGGGCGCGGTCCATGGGGCAGAAGGACGGAAATTGACAGCCGTCAATTCCTGAATTTCCCTTTGTTATCAATAAAAAGGTTAACAAAAACAGGCGTTTCTTAACCTTGGTTAAGAAATCCATCGGGTCGGCACGGTGCTGGCCTATGGCCTCCAGGCCAGGAAATTCGCGATCAGGCGCAGGCCCGTGGCTTGCGATTTTTCGGGGTGGAACTGGGTGCCGACCATCGTGTCGCGGCCAATGATGGCGGTGATGTCGCCTGCGTAGTCCACATGGGCAAGCCGGTGGGCGGGGTCGGCCACGCGCATCTGGTAGGAATGGACGAAATAGGCGTGATCGCCCGTGGCGATGCCCGCCAGAACCGGGTGGGCGCGATCGACCACCAGATCATTCCAGCCCATATGCGGGACTTTCAAGGCGGGGTCGGCGGGGGCGATCCGCGCGACCTCGCCGCCGATCCAGTCAAAGCCGCGCGTATCGGCGTATTCGCGACCCCATGTGGCCATCATCTGCATGCCGACACAGATGCCGAGGAAGGGGCGTGCCCTGACCGTGACGGCCTCTGCAATCGCCTCAAACAGCCCGCCATGGGCACCCAAGGCGGCGCGGCAAGCGGGAAAGGCGCCATCACCGGGCAGCACGATACGGTCGGCGCGGCGCACATCGGCGGGCAGTGACGAGACGCGCACGGTGCCATGATTGCCTTCCATCGCCATGCGTTGAAAGGCCTTTTCGGCGGAATGCAGGTTGCCGCTGTCATAGTCGACGAGGACGGTGAGCAATGTCAGACCTTTGGTGCGGGTTGAGAGGGCAAAGCCTCCGGCGGGGATAGTTAGGAACAGAGGAAGGGGTCAGAGCGCGCCTTTGGTCGAGGGGATGGCGTCGCAGCGGGGGTCATGCTCCACCGCCATGCGCAGGGCGCGGGCGACGGCCTTGAAGCAGGCCTCGGCGATGTGGTGGCTGTTGACGCCGTGGATCATGTCGATGTGCAGCGTGATGCCGCCATGCGTCGCAAGCGCCTGAAAGAACTCGCGCACGAGTTCGGTGTCGAAAGTGCCGATCTTGGGCGTCGGGAAGGCGACGTTCCAGACAAGATGGGGCCGTGCGGACAGATCGAGGGCGCAGGCGACTTGTGCATCATCCATCGGCAGGCGGCATTCGCCATAACGGCGGATGCCGCGTTTGTCGCCCAGGGCGGCGGTCAGGGCCTGACCGATGGCAATGCCGCAGTCTTCGACCGTGTGGTGATCGTCGATGTGCAGATCGCCCGTGGCGCGGACATCAAGGTCGATCATCGAATGACGGGCGAGTTGATCCAGCATGTGGTCAAAAAACCCGACACCGGTCTTGTTCAGATGTGCGCCGACACCGTCCAGATCGACGGCGGCGAAAATCTCCGTCTCATTGGTCTTGCGGGTTATTCGGCTTGTCGCATCGGGGCACCTTTGGGCTGTCGCTTTGCGTCATAAGCCGGGAATGCCCCTTGGCCAAGAGGTTATCGGTAATAGAGATCAGTCCCGTCGATGGAAATGCTGCGCTGGCCGTCATCATCCGGGGCGCTGGCGAAAACGGGCAGGCGTTTGGAGCGGCCATCATCGAAGGTGAGATCAAGCCAGATGCCGTCAAGGGTGAAGGTGCCGGTGCCGCCGTCGGAAAAACTGCTGGAGCCGCCGCCGGAGACACCGCCCAGGATCGGATCGGGAGAGATGAGGGTGGTGTTGGTGCCGGAGGTTTGCCATTCGAACCGCCCGTCGGCGGCAAAGACCCAGTAGGTTTCACTGTCGGTGTATTGGCCGACACCGCCGCCAAGTCCGGGGCCACTGCCGGTGAAGTCATCCACCGTCCAGTTGCCGATCAGATCGGCAGGTGCGGGCGGCGTGACGCGGTCATATGCGATCTCGTCGATGATGAAACCTGTGTCCGTCAGGCTGAACGGGGCGTTGTCATCCCAGGCGTCGGGTGCATGGTCGCGTTCATCGCGGCGGGTGATCATGCCGCCGACGATGCGGTATTCGCCGCAGAATTCCTCGCCCGAAGGTGTTGTGCGGCTGCAATCGGGCAGATCGCCGATGGCGGTCCAATCGGGGTCTTCGATGATGCGGCCGCCGGGGCCGACATAGGTGTAGATGTCGCCGAAGATGAGGTTTGAAAAACCGCCGCTGTAGACATAGCGGCTTTCCCAGGAACGGTAGAGACCTTCGGGCAGGCCGCCATGGGGCGCTGTGGCGGGGGGTGCAGGCTCCGTGCCATAGATGGGCATGGCACGCGTCGGTGCAGGCATGCGGCAGGAGGCAAGGGTGGTGGTCTCAGACGAGGAGTAGAAGACGGAGCCTTCGGACCATGTCTGGCTGACAGTCAGGGTCAGCGTGCCGTCTTCGGCTTCCAGCGTGCCATCGTTCAGATCATAGGGGCCACCCGAGAAGGTCATCTTGCCTTCCCAGCTGTCATATTCGCCGTCGAGTGCAGTGACGTATGTACCGCGTGCACCATCGGCGATGTAGATGCCATTGCCGTAGAGCAGCTTGTAGGGCGGGCCGTCGGCACGGATGCAGTCCATCGCACCCTTCAGGGGGGCCACGGCGGCCATCTGCTGGCGCGTCGCCTCGGCGGCGGGGCCATCCTGCCAGCAGGTCAGTTCGGCATCGCGGGTGGGGTGGTCAATCCCGAAGCTCTGGCCGAGGCCGTCGTTGGTGCTGACATAGATCGCCCCTGAGCTTTCGAGCGGCCCGGTGAATTGGAGGACGAAATCGAAGACGTCATCGGGGACGAGACGCCAGGTGCCGGCACCCGTCGTAGTGCCGTCGGTCATCGTGTAGGTCTGGCCAGGCTGGCTTTCAATGCGGATATCGGGGCGGGGGTCGACGGCGCGGGCTTCGGTGGTGATGTAGCAATCAAAGCTGCCGGGCAGCAGGGCGGTTTCGGGATCAATCCCGGCGGCGAGGCCCTGAGCCACGGACATGCGGGGGCGGCTGCTGGCGATGTTGCCGGTGGGTGGGGTCGGCCAGTCCATGGCGGGCAGGGCTGATGTGGTCTGGCCTTGCAGCACGACGGGGGCGAAGGTGGCGGCCATCAGCGCCTCGACCTCGGGCGCGATCACCTCGGCGTCGGTGTGGGGGGTGATGAACAGGGCGGTGGCGGATTGGCCAGCCTGCAGGCGGGTCATCACGATGTAGTTGGCGGTGGTATCCTGGACGAACCAGATGGAGGTATCGCTGCCGTCGGGCATGGTCTCGGCGAGCATTTCCTGGCGGGTGCCGCTGTCGGGCAAAGCCGCGTCCATGGCGGCGGTGGCGGCCGCCGTGGCAGTGACGCCGGGGGCCGGGGTCTGAGGCAGGAACATGAAGCCGCCATTGGTGCCTGTGTAGGTGACGC
>JAAFHS010000381.1 GCA_013298485.1 Rhodobacterales bacterium | reverse complement strand
ACAGCTCGTTGCACCGGATGGCCGATCTGGTGGGGATCGCGGAAAGCGCGAAGGGGGCGATGCGGTCGCTGGCGGACCGGGCGGCACGGGCCTATTCGCCGCTCGTGCATCTGCTGTCGTTCAGTGCCTTTGGGTTCTGGATGTGGAAAACGGGCGGCGATCTGCGCTTTGCCGTCAATATCTCTGCTGCGGTGCTGATCATCACCTGCCCCTGCGCCTTGGGCCTCGCGGTGCCTGCGGTGGTGACGGCGGCCAGCGGGCGGCTGTTTCGCATGGGGTTGCTGGTCAAGAACGGCACCGCGCTGGAGCGGTTGGCCGAGGTGGATACGGTGGTGTTCGACAAGACCGGCACGCTGACGCTGGGCACGCCGCAGGTGGTGGGGCTGGACGCGCATCCGGCGGATGTGCTGGGGGTGGCGCTGGCGCTGGCCGGGGGCACCGCGCATCCGCTGGGGCAGGCGTTGGCAGCAGCGGTGCGGGGGATGGGCGTGGCACCCGCGCGGGTGACGCATCTGCGCGAGGTGCCGGGATCGGGCGTGGAGGGCACATGGCATGGCGCAAAGGTGCGGCTGGGCCGGGCGGATTGGTGCGGGGCCGCAGCCGTTGACCATACGGCAACCTATCTGCGGATCGGGGAACAGACCCAGGCCTTCCGCTTTGCCGATCATCTGCGCCCCGGTGCGGATACGCTGATCGCGGCGTTGCAGGCGCGGGGATTGCGCGTGATGATCCTGTCGGGCGATGCACCGGGGGCCGTGGAGGCGATGGCGGCACGGCTGGGCGTGGCAGACTGGCAGGCGGACATGCGGCCTGCGGGGAAGGCGGCAGCCGTGGCGTCGCTGACGGCGGCGGGGCATCGCGTGCTGATGGTGGGGGACGGGCTGAACGACACGACAGCGCTGGCAGGCGCGCATGTCTCGATCTCGCCTGCATCGGCGCTGGATGCGGCGCGGGTGGCATCCGATATCGTGCTGCTGGGGCAGGACATGGCGGGGATCGGAGACGCGTTGCGCATCGCTGGCAAGGCACGGCGGCGAATGATCGAAAACTTCTTGATCTCAAGTGGTTACAACGTGATCGCGGTACCACTCGCGCTGATCGGACTGGCCACACCACTGGCGGCGGCGGCGGCGATGTCACTGTCGTCAATCACCGTGTCACTCAACGCACTCCGAGTGAAATGATGGAGATTTTGACAATCCTGATCCCGGTATCCCTGCTGCTTGGCGGCATCGGGCTTGCGGCGTTCATCTGGGCGATGAAAACGCGGCAGTTCGATGACCCGGCGGGGGATGCCAACCGGATTCTGGTGGGCGAATTTGATGACGCGCCAAAGCCCGTCACTGTACCGCCCACAGACTGAACATGTCCACGCCCACGCGGTGCTGGTCCCGCAATGCCATGCGCGGCGCATCTTTCAGGGCAGTCAGGCCAAGCGCGCCCAGGGCCGGGTGCCCGTCCGCCCCAATCGCCGCACCTGCGGTGAACAGCGCCAGTTCGTCCACCAGCCCGGCCCGCAAAAGGCTTGCCGCCAGCGTGGCCCCGCCTTCACACAGGATGCGCGTCAGGCCTGCATCCGCGAGCGCATGGAAGGCGCCCGGCGCATCCGTGGCATGGATCATCCGCGCGCCAACCTGTTGCCATGCGGCGATGGCAATTGGCGATGCCTTATCGCTGTGGATCATCCAGACCGGCACATCCTGCGCGGTGCGTGCAAGGCGGCTGGTCAGGGGCGTGCGCAGCGTACTGTCCATCACGATCCGCACCGGCTGATGCGCAGCACCGATTTCGCGCGCGGTCAGGTCCGGATCATCCGCCACCGCCGTGCCTGCACCGATCAGCACCGCATCATGGGACAGGCGCATCGCATGCACCATCCGGCGCGCCTCGGGCCCGGTGATCCAGCGGCTTTCACCGCTTGCTGTCGCCGTGCGCCCATCCAGCGTGGTGGCGAGTTTCAGCGTGACAAACGGCAGGCCTTGCGTGACCCGCTTCAGGAACCCCGCTGCCACCGTGCGCGCGCTGTCGGCCAGCACCCCTTCGGTCACGGCAATCCCTGCGGCGCGCAAGCCTGTATGCCCCCGCCCCGCCACGCGGGGATCAGGATCGGTCAGTGCGGTGACAACGCGTGCGACGCCTGCCGCGATCAGCGCCTCCGCACAAGGGCCGGTCTGGCCGTGATGCGCGCAAGGCTCCAGCGTGACGTAGGCCGTGGCCCCCCGCGCCGCCGCGCCCGCCTGTGCCAGCGCCACGATTTCCGCATGGGGCCGCCCGCCAGGTTGCGTGTGCCCGCGCCCGACGACGCGCGTACCTTGTACGATCACGCAGCCGACGGACGGATTGGGCCAACTGCGACCAAGCCCCCGTGCTGCGAGCACGAGGGCGTGGGCCATGTGATCGGTATCGGTCACTCTTCCGACGTGCCGCCGGGGCGGAGTTCGGAGACGAAGCGGTCAAAATCATCTGCCGCCTGAAAGTTCTTGTAAACGCTCGCAAACCGCACATAAGCCACGGTGTCGATGCGCGCCAGGCTTTCCATCACGATCTCGCCGATGACCTTTGACGAGATATCGGTATCGCCAAGGCTTTCCAGCCTGCGCACGATTCCGCTGATCATCTGATCAATCCGTTCGGGATCGATCGGCCGCTTCTGCATCGCGATGCGGATGGAGCGTTCGAGTTTGGTGCGGTCAAAATCCTCGCGCTTACCACTTGATTTGATGACGATCAGATCGCGCAGTTGCACACGTTCATAGGTGGTGAAACGCCCCCCGCAGGCCGGGCAGAACCGCCGCCGCCGGATGGCGACATGGTCTTCGGCCGGACGCGAGTCCTTTACCTGGGTATCGATATTGCCGCAGAATGGGCAGCGCATGGGCCCCCTCCTTGCTTGATGTTATGCCTGCCTCAAGGTGCGGGGGTTATCGCCCCCCGTCACGGCAGACTATAGGGGCAGCGCACAGGCTTCGGCCACAAAGAATAAACGCATACTGCATATAGGGGCAAGGGTGTGGCCGGGCGGACTCAGGGGCCCGGGTCAGGCGGGGTGCAGCCGATGGGCCCCTGCGGGCTTTGGCGCGGCCCCCCGCCGTGCCATCATGACGCCAGCAATCAGGGAGGACATCATGTCAGTTGCACGCGTCACCGAAATTTCCGCCACCTCGACCAAAAGCTTTGAGGATGCCGTGGCCACCGGCATCGCCCGGGCCACCGAAACCCTGCGCGGCGTGTCGGGGGCCTGGGTCAAGGAACACAAGGTGAGCGTCCGGGACAACAAGATCACGCAGTGGCAGGTCAATATGATGGTCACGTTTGTGCTGGAGGATTGAGGCGTCGTTCGGATCGACCCGGATGAAAGGCACCTGGCGCCTCCCCTCCCCCCTTGTGGGGAGGGGGGGTGGGGGCCATCAAGACCGACAAGCATGCCG
>JAAFHS010000380.1 GCA_013298485.1 Rhodobacterales bacterium | reverse complement strand
AATGATGCGGCCTTCATGAACCTGGCCAAGACGCTGGGCTTCAAAGGCACGACCGAGGCTGCAGCATTCGACTTCATCGTCGATGCGCTGACGCTGCTGTCGGGCGGGGGCAGCCCGATCCCGCTGTTGACAGATATCCTGCTCTATCACGTCGTTCCGGAATCGCTGCAGGCAAGCCAGGTTTTGTCATCGACGTCGATTGATACCCTGCTCGGCCCGTCACTGGGTGTGAAGGGGGTGTCTCTGGTCGATGGTGACCCTGATCTTGCCAATCCCAAAATCATCGCCACGGATATTCAGGCGGCGAACGGCGTGGTTCATGTGATCGACGGCGTTCTGATCCCGGTCGATATCCTGAAGTCGAATGGCGACAAGGATGTGGATTTCATCATCGCAGGTGACAGATCCGATGTGATCCATGTCGGGCGCGACAATGACTTTGTCGACGGCAACGGCGGCAATGACGTGATCTTCGGCGGGCGCGGCAATGATGTGTTGCTGGGCGGCACCGGGAATGACGTGATCTTCGGCAATCAGGACAATGACACGATCAAGGGCGATGCTGGCCGCGATGTCATTCATGGCGGGCAGGGGAATGATGTCATCACTGGCGGGGCCGGGCGTGACATTCTGTCGGGCGATGCCGGCATGGATACCTTTGTCTTTGCCAAAGGCAGCCAGACCGACACCATTCTTGATTTCCGCAACGGCGTTGACAAGATCGACCTGTCGGCCTTCGCACTCGCGGGGTTCGAGGCGCTGGAACATGCGATCCACGGCTTCCGTGGGCTGACCGTGATCGATCTGGGCAATGGCGACAAGATTGAGCTTGTCGGCCTTAGCGCTGATCAGCTGGATGCAAGCGACTTCCTGTTCGCCTGAAAATCGGGGCGACCCCGGCGTGTGATCGCCGGGGTCATCCCATCAATGCACGACGGCTTGCTGGGGCCGCGTCTGGCGTGACGCGCTGACGCGATCCCCGATCATCAGGCCGTCCGGCCCGGATGTGACATGAACCGTTGCCCCATCCAGCACATCGCCTGCCAGGATCATTTCCGCCAGCGGGTCCTGCAGATGCCGCTGGATCACGCGCTTCAGGGGCCGCGCGCCGAACACCGGATCATAGCCTTCGTTCGCCAGCCAGGCGCGGGCGCCATCATCCAGCGATAGCGTGATCTTGCGTGCCGCCAGCCGGTCTTCCAGCCGTTTCATCTGGATTGCGACAATCGCCCCCATATCGGCCCGGTTCAAACGGTCAAAGATCACCTGTTCATCCAGGCGGTTCAGGAATTCGGGCCGGAAATGGCTGCGCACCGCCTCTTCCACCTCGCGCCGTGCCGCCGTCGGGTCCGCCCCTTCAGGCAGTTCCGCCAGCGCCCGCGCGCCAAGGTTCGATGTCAGCACGATCAGTGTCTGCTTGAAATCCACCGTGCGGCCATGGCCATCGGTCAGGATGCCGTCATCCAGCACCTGCAACAGGACGTTGAACACATCCGGATGCGCCTTTTCGACCTCGTCAAACAGGATCACCTGATAGGGCCTGCGGCGCACGGCCTCGGTCAGCGCCCCGCCCTCGTCATAGCCGACATAGCCCGGCGGCGCCCCGATCAGACGCGCGACCGAGTGTTTCTCCATGTATTCCGACATGTCGATCCGGACCATCGCCTGATCGTCGTCAAACAGATACGCCGCCACCGCCTTGGTCAGTTCGGTCTTGCCCACACCCGTCGGCCCCAGAAACAGGAAGGATCCCAAGGGGCGGTTCTCGTCACTCAGCCCCGCACGCGACCGGCGCACGGCATTGGCCACCGCCGTCAGGGCCTTTGTCTGGCCGACAACGCGCTTGCCCAGCTCCTCTTCCATCCGCAGCAGTTTTTCCCGCTCGCCTTCCAGCATCTTGGTCGTGGGGATACCCGTCCAGCGTTCCACCACTTCGGCGATCTGTTCGGGACGCACCGCCTCGGCCACCAAAGCCTGGCCTTCGCGCGCCTCGGCCTCGGCCAGCTTTTTCTCCAGCCCCGGGATGATGCCGTAAGACAATTCCCCTGCGCGGCCCAGATTGCCTTCGCGTTTCGCCTGATCAAGATCCGCCCTCGCGCGGTCAAGCTCTTCCTTCAGCCCCCGCGCCACCTCAAGGCTGTCCCGTTCCGCCTGCCACTTGGCCGTCATTTCGGTTGACCGTTCCAGCAGGCCCGACAACTCCTTTTCCAGCTTTTCCAGGCGGTCCTTCGACGCCGCGTCATCCTCTTTCTTCAACGCCTCCGCTTCGATCTGCAATTGCAGGATCTGGCGGTCCAGCGCATCCAGCTCCTCGGGTTTGCTGTCCACTTCCATCCGCAGACGGCTCGCCGCCTCGTCAATCAGGTCAATCGCCTTGTCCGGCAGGAAACGGTCGGTGATATAGCGGTGGCTCAGCGTCGCTGCCGCGACCAGGGCGCTGTCCGAAATCCGCACGCCGTGGTGCAGTTCATACTTTTCCTTGATCCCGCGCAGGATGGAAATCGTATCCTCCACCGTCGGTTCGGCCACGAAGACGGGCTGGAACCGCCGCGCGAGAGCTGCATCCTTTTCCACATATTTGCGGTATTCATCCAGCGTGGTTGCCCCCACGCAATGCAATTCGCCCCGCGCAAGGGCCGGTTTGATCAGGTTTGCCGCATCCATCGCCCCTTCGGATTTGCCCGCACCGACCAGCGTATGCATCTCGTCGATGAACAGGATCACCTCGCCCGCGGCTGCCTCGATCTCCGACAGGATGGCCTTCAGCCGTTCTTCAAACTCACCGCGATACTTCGATCCGGCAATCAGGGACCCCATGTCCAGCGCCATCAGCCGCTTGTTGCGCAAGCTTTCCGGCACATCGCCGTTCACGATCCGCAGGGCGAGGCCCTCGGCAATCGCGGTCTTGCCCACGCCCGGATCACCGATCAGCACCGGGTTGTTCTTTGTACGACGGCTCAGCACCTGCATCGTGCGCCGGATTTCCTCATCCCGCCCGATGATCGGGTCGATCTTGCCGTCCCGCGCCGCATCCGTCAGGTCGCGCGCGTATTTCTTCAGCGCGTCATAGCCTGCTTCGGCATTGGCTGTATCCGCCGTTCGCCCTTTGCGCACATCATTGATTGCCGTATTCAGGCTCTGCGGCGTGACCGCCCCCGCCGCCAGCGCGTCCTTGGCGCGCCCCGGCACCATCGCCAGCGCCATCAATATGCGCTCCACCGGAACGAATGCATCGCCCGCCTTCTTGGCCAGTTTTGCCGCCTCATCCAGCACGCGCACAAGCGAAGGGTCCATGAAAGGCTGCGCATCGCCCGAAACCTTGGGCAGCTTGGCCATGGCCGCCGCCAGCGCCTCGGTCACACGCGCGGGTTCGCCCCCGGCGCGCTTGATCAGGTTCGATGCCAGCCCCTGGTCGTCATCCATCAGGGC
>JAAFHS010000038.1 GCA_013298485.1 Rhodobacterales bacterium | reverse complement strand
GAAACGCCGGGTTGTGAAAGTTGTTCGACACAAGCCCGATCATCTGCGTCCGCCGCGTGGTCAGACTGCGCGCCAGCACGTTCGGCTGATAGCCCAGTTCCGCCGCCGCCGCCTCCACCCGCGCCCGCATCCGCGCCGAAACCGATGCGCCATCCGTGAAACAGCGCGAAACAGCCGCCCGCGACACCTCCGCCCGCGCCGCCACATCTTTCAGCGTGACCGCCATCAGCACGCCGCCAGCAAGGCCGCATGGCGTGCGACGAAATCCGCCCGCACCACCGCGGGCGGCCGCAGCCTGATCTGCAATCCCTCCAGCCGCCCCATATCCTGCCGCCCAAAGAACTTATCCGCCTCGGCAGGCGTGAACCCTGCAATCTGCACCGCCTCCAGCCAGGCTGAGATTTTATCCGCCGCCTTGATCGCCTTTTTCACCGGCGCGGGCAGCATCACGGGCAAGCCGAACCGCAGATGCACCGCCCCCGTCAGCCGCTCGTCCAGCGCCCCATATCCCGGCCCCACCGCCGCCTTGACCGGGCTGATCATGTCGCCGATCACATATTCCGGCGCATCATGCAGCAGCGCCGCCAGCCGCCACTTCGCCGGATGCACCCCCATCCGCCCGAAAATCTCTTCCACCAGCAGCGAATGCTCCGCCACCGAATAGGGCCAATCCCCCCGCGTCTGCCCGTTCCAGCGCGCCACGAACGCCAGCCCATGCGCGATATCCGCGATCTCGATATCCATCGGCGTCGGGTCCAGCAGATCAAGCCTGCGGCCCGACAGCATCCTTTGCCATGCGCGGGGTTGTTTCAAAACGCACCTCTTTTCGTCCCGAACACTATGCAGCACCACGCTTGGTTGTCGAGATGCCGCCAAAGTGCTATCTGCCCGCGAACCACAGATGCAAGGAGCATGGCATATGGCCAAGGATTACGTCGTCAAGGATATCGCGCTGGCCGAATTCGGCCGCAAGGAACTGGTCATTGCCGAAACCGAAATGCCCGGTCTGATGGCCTGCCGTGAAGAGTTCGGGGCCGCCAAACCCCTCAAAGGCGCGCGCATCGTCGGCTCCCTTCACATGACGATCCAGACAGCCGTGCTGATCGAAACATTGACGGCGCTGGGGGCCGATGTGCGCTGGGCCTCCTGCAACATCTTTTCCACCCAGGATCACGCCGCTGCCGCCATCGCCGCGGGCGGCACGCCTGTTTTCGCCGTCAAGGGCCAGACCCTGACCGAACACTGGGACTACCTCGATAAATCCTTCATGTTCCCCGAAGGTGCCAACATGATCCTTGATGATGGCGGCGATGCCACCCTCTACGTCCTCTTGGGTGCACGGGCAGAAGCGGGTGAGAATATCATCCCCGTGCCGCAGTCCGAAGAAGAAGAAGTCATCAAGTTGCAGATCGCCAAGCGTATGAAGGAAACCCCGGGTTTCTTCACCAAAACCCGCGCTGCCATCAAGGGTGTCTCTGAGGAAACCACCACCGGCGTCCACCGCCTCTATGATCTGCACAAAAAGGGCCAGCTGCCCTTCCCCGCGATCAACGTCAACGACAGCGTCACCAAATCCAAATTCGACAACAAATACGGCTGCAAGGAATCGCTGGTTGACGGTATCCGCCGTGCCACCGACACCATGATGGCCGGCAAGGTCGCTGTCGTCTGCGGCTATGGCGACGTCGGCAAAGGCTCCGCCGCCAGCCTTCAGGGCGCTGGTGCCCGCGTCAAGGTCACCGAAGTTGACCCGATCTGCGCCCTGCAGGCCGCCATGGACGGGTTCGAGGTTGTGCTCTTGGAGGATGTGGTCGCCGCCGCCGATATCTTCATCACCACCACCGGCAACCGCGACGTGATCCGCATTGAACATATCCGCGCGATGAAGGATATGGCCATCGTCGGCAACATCGGCCATTTCGACAATGAAATTCAGGTGGCCGCCCTGAAAAACCACAAATGGACCAATATCAAGGAACAGGTGGACATGATCGAAATGCCGAACGGCAATCGCATCATCCTGCTGTCCGAAGGCCGCTTGCTGAACCTCGGCAATGCCACGGGCCATCCGTCTTTCGTGATGTCGGCCAGCTTCACCAACCAGGTGCTGGCGCAGATCGAACTCTGGACCAAGGGTAACGAATACAAACCCGGCGTCTACATCCTGCCCAAGGCGCTGGATGAAAAGGTCGCTCGCCTGCATCTGAAAAAGATCGGCGTGAAACTGACCGAACTGCACAAGGATCAGGCGGACTATATCGGCGTCAAGGTCGAAGGCCCGTTCAAGTCGGAACATTACCGCTATTGATCGCACGCAGGTCATTCACCAGCAGGCGCAGCTTCCAGTGTCCGCGCGCCTTCCACTGATTTTCGGCAACACGCAGGGCAAGCCTTGCGTGTTTTCGTTTTGCCGCCCGCTCCAGCAGCCCGATCACCCAAGGGATCGACTGCCGTCGCGCCCGGTACAGCCGCTGAAACCCCTGCAGATCAAGGCGGCCTTCCAGTGCGGCCAGCGCCAGCGGTTTCAGGATCCCCATGCGCTGCAATGCAGGCGGCACCTTGTGCCCGACCCCCGGCATCGGCAGTGCCATGACATTCGCCCCATCCAGCCGCCGGAAATGCGCAAGGTCCGGCTTCATCCGCGGATCATAGGCGATGTAGGCCCGCCCCGCCGCCCGCACGCCGTCGCGGGCATCCGCATAGCGCCCGGTCCAGTCGCCCAGCACCTGATAGCGTTTCTCGAACGGCACAATGGTACGGTCCAGCGATGACTGCGGCGCAAAGGCCATCACCGTGCAGCCCGGTGCCGCAGGCGCAAATGTCAGCGCGCCGTATGCGCCCATCGATGCACCATAGAACGCGACATGATCATAGGCCGCAAAAAAACCCGTCTCCCGCAGATCATCAAAGAAATCCCACAGATCGGCATGGCGGAACCAGTCCCAGCGCAGCGCCATGATCCCCAGAATATCCCACCCGGCGGACGCCAGAAACGCATGACCCCAGGGATAACGGCGCTCTTTCTCGCGGTCCGATGCCAGATTGTCAAAACTGACAACCAGCCGCCGCTGCCCCTGCGGCAGATGTGCGGCGATATGATGGGTCATGGCGCGACAAAAGCCGCCACGCTGCTGCGCCTCGGCGGCAACGGCGGCAAACGGGGTGCCGTCCGGATCATCGTCAGGCATCTGTCACTGTCCTATCGCGGCCCATCCGCGACATGACAGGCCCGCCATCCCTTGGCAAGGCATGCGCGGACTGTGACGCATTGCCCGAAATTCCCCCGACATTTCACTTGTCACCTGACATCTTTTGCCTAAGGTCATGCGGCGCACCGTCACCGGGGCGGTTCTGTACAAGTAAAACATCGGGGGACCTGAGTAATGAGCAAAAGAGACGAACTGATCGCGAAATATGCTGACGATCTGAAGACAAAATGCAAGATGACGCCGGACATGGCGTTTCTGACCAAGGTGACCATCGGCTGTGGCCCCGCCATCTATAACGCCGACAGCGCGACCGTCGCAGGCAGCGATGCGTCCGAACTGGAAACGGTCAAGAACAACTTCCTCATCAAAAAGCTGGGTCTGGCCGACAGCCCAAAGCTGATGGAGGCGATCAATGCGGTGATCGACACCTATGGCCGGGCCGAGCGTCAGAAGTACCGCGCCGTGATCTACTACATGCTGGCCAAGCATTTCGGCAAGGAATCCGTCTACAAGTGATCTGATCCGCCAGATCCCAGAACGCCCGCACATCCGCTGCGGGCGTTTTTGTTTTTCGGCACCGTCCCGGCGTGTCCCGCGGGTTTCGCTGAACCGTCGGCGAAAGACATCTCCCCCCCACCGTGGGGGAGGGTTGGGGTGAGGAGGAGGTGGATGATCGGTTGAACCCCCCCCTCCCCACAAGGGGGGAGGGGGGGTACAAGACACCTGCGATCGTTTCATATGTGCTGCCCTGCATCCTGCGAGGACGGTTGGGCCGGGGGACTGACCATTGACAAAAACCAATCCGGAAATATTACCAAAACCTTAATTGGCCTGTGGATAACTTCTAAATTTCGTTGATTTCATTGAATAAAGTCGGAAATTGACAGCCGTCAATTTTCGGCCAGATTGGCTCCGTCACATTCGTCACAGATGCGATTCAACTTGTCCGCGCTTGCCATTTGCCCAAGGCCTCTGATTCCCGCTATACCCATCTCAACGCGGCAGGACGCCACGGACCCTTTTCAGTTACACATGCCGAGCCAGGGGGTGCATGTGGGGTGGATGGAGGGTTCTGATGGGGTCGGAACCCTCCATTTTCATGTCAGAACAGCACCAGGATCGCGCCCATGATCGCGCATCCGACCACGGCATTGACCGTATCAATCAGCCACAGCGCCAGTGGCCGCATCGAAAACGCATAGTTCATCCCGACCCAGGCGCTGATGAAAAACGCACCGATCCCTGCCCCGGTGGTGATCCCCTCACCCAGCGTGTCGATACCCGAAAAGGCGAACAGATGCCGCATCGTCCCCGCCACGATCAGCATGGCCGCCAGCCCGACCACGAACGGCAACGGGCTGCTGTTGCCCTGCGGTCGCCCCTGCGCATCCACCGCGATGCCCGCCGCCTTGACCCACGGCTTTGACATCGCGATGTACCAGACCGCACCAAAGGCAAATGCGCCAACGGCGGCGGCAATCACGTTCAGATATTCCATCTGTCCCTCCCTCGTTCTGCTATGGTGCCACCCCGCCCAACCGGCAGACGATACGCCATTCCTCGGCCGTCACCGGCTGCACTGACAGGCGCATGCTGCGCACCAGCGCCATGTTCTCCAGTCCCGGTTCCATCTTGCAGGTCTCCAGCGTCACGGGCCGCGCCAGGGGCCGCACAGCGCGGATATGGACGCAATCCCAACGCGGATCGTCCGTCGTGCTGTCGGGCGCGCTTGTCCGGCTGACCTCGACAATCCCCACCACCTCTTTCCCGATGTTGGAATGGTAGAAGAACCCCAAATCGCCCAGCTTCATCGCCCGCATGTTGTTGCGCGCCTGGTAGTTGCGCACGCCGTGCCATTCCTCGCCCGCCGCACCCTTTGCGACCTGATGATCCCAGCCCCACACGTCGGGTTCGGATTTGAACAGCCAGTATGCCATCACCCCACCGCACGCCTCCATTCCGTCAGTGTCACTGATGCGAACAGCCCTGCCAGCGCATAGGGATCCTGCGCCGCCCAGTCACGCGCCTGCTGCATGTTGTCCACGTTCAGCACGATCATCGATCCCGTCATCTGCCCCTCGTCATTCAGGAACGGTCCCGCCAGATCAACGATCCCGGTCTCTGCAATATAAGCCAGATGGGCGGCGCGGTTGTCCAGCCGCACCTGCAGCGCACCGGGTTTGTCTTGGCAGATCAGGGCGACGCGCATCTTTTCATTCCTGCTTCAGGGGGCGGGCAAAAAGCTGGGCCAATGCGTCGGCCACAGGACGCTGCCCTTGGGTGATCGCAGCCAGCATTGTCGTGATCGGCATGTCAAGATCAAGCCGCCGTGCCAGTTGCGCGACCGCCCCCGCCGTGGCCACACCTTCGACAGTGATCGCGGGATCAAACGGATCGCCGCGCCCAAGGGCCAACCCATAGCGATAGTTGCGCGACTGGTCCGACGTGCAGGTCAGCACCATGTCGCCCAGCCCCGATAGCCCCATCAGCGTCTCGGGTGCCGCCCCCAGCCGCAGGGCAAGGCGCTGCATTTCGGCAAACCCGCGTGTCATCAGTGCGGCGCGCGCACTTTCGCCCATGCCTTGCCCGATTGTCGCACCGCAGGCGATGGCGATCACGTTCTTGACCGCGCCGCCCAGTTCGGCCCCGATCACATCAGTATTCCGGTAAAGCCGCAGATTAGGCGCAGTCAGCAGGGCCTGCAGGGCGATACCCGCCCTCTCATCCGCACAGGCCAGCGTCAGGGCCGTGGGCAGCCCGCCCGCGATATCGGCGGCAAAGCTGGGGCCAGTCAGGATCGCGGGCGTCGCGGCGGGGCAGGCCGCGCTGATTTCGGCGGTGGGGCCTTGCAGCGTCGTCAGATCAACCCCCTTGCAGCAGGCCACCAGCGCGTGCCCCTCCAATATGGCGCCGTTGACCATCAGAAATCCGCGCAATTGCTGCATCGGCAGGCAAAGCAGGATCGCATCGGCACCGGGCAGCGCCGCCAGATCGGCGGTGACCGTGATCGCGTCGGGCAGCGCGATGCCGGGCAGGGGACCGATGCTGCGCCGTGTCGCCTGTATCTCTTTGGCCCGCACCGCATCGCGCGCCCACAGCCGCACGGCATGCCCGCCCTGCGCAAAGGCCACGGCGAGTGCGGTCCCAAACGCCCCGGCACCGATGATGCCGATCATGCTTTCGCCCCTTTCTTGCCGCTGCCCAGCATGCCCGCCTGTGCGGCATCCAACGGCCAGCGCGGGCGTGGAGCCAGATCGGCAGGGTCAATGGCACCCACGCGCATCCGCTCGATTCCGGCCCAGGCGATCATCGCGGCATTGTCGGTACACAGTGCCAGCGGCGGCGCAGCAAAGCTGACGCCCGCGGCGGCGCACATGTCCTGCAGCGCAGCCCGGATCACGCCGTTCGCCGCAACCCCGCCCGCCACGGCAAAGGCAGGCACCGCCGGACCCGCATCAAGATAGACGGCAATCGCGCGCCGGGTCTTTTCTGTCAGCACATCGGTCACGGCGGCCTGAAAGCTTGCGCACAGATCGGCGCGGTCCTGCACGGTGATCCCGCCCTTTTCGGCAATCAAGGCATCCCGTGTGCGCAGAACGGCCGTCTTCAGCCCCGAAAATGACAGATCGCACCCCGCGCGGTCCAGCAGCGGACGGGGCAGGGCAAAGCGGCGGGGGTTGCCGCCCAGTGCCGCCTGTTCCACTTGTGGCCCGCCCGGTTGCGGCAGGCCCAGCAGCTTTGCCACCTTGTCGAACGCCTCACCCGGGGCATCGTCGATTGTGCCGCCAAGCCGATGAAAGGTCACGGCGTCCTGCGCAATCAGGAACTGGCAATGCCCGCCTGAGACGAGCAGCATCAGATAGGGAAACGCCAACCCATCGGTCAGGCGCGGCGTCAGCGCATGACCCGCCAGGTGGTTGATGCCGATCACGGGCAGTCCCGTGGCCGCCCCCAACCCCCGCGCCAGCATGACGCCCGACATCACGCCGCCGATCAGGCCCGGTCCTGCCGTCACGGCGATGCCGTCAAGATCGCGCAGGGAGACCCCCGCCTGCTGCAATGCCGCCTCGACGCAGTGATCCAGGCGTTCGGCATGCGCGCGCGCGGCAATTTCCGGCACGACGCCACCAAAGCGCGCGTGCAACTGCGTCTGCCCTTCGACGATGGATGACAGGATCGTCGGCCCCGGGCCGAGGGCATGGCGCACGACCGCCGCTGCCGTATCGTCGCAGCTGCTTTCAATGCCCAGGATGGTCAGGGTGTGTTCCATTGCCTGCCGGTTGCCAGAAACCTGACCCGCAGGTAACACCTGTGACATGGCCCCACAATCCCACGCGCCCCGCATCCTGCTGACCCGGCCTGCCGCGCAAAGCCAGCGGTTCGCGCGGGATTTGCGCGCGGCGGTGCCGTTTTCCCTGCAGATCACGATCTCGCCCCTGATGAGTCCCGTGCTGATGCCGGATGCTGTGCCGACCATTCCGGTGGCCGCGCTGATCTTTACATCGGAAACCGGGGTGCAGGCCTATGCGGCGCAATCTGCGCGGATCGCACCCCTGGCCTATTGCGTGGGGGATCGGACGGCACGGGCGGCGCATGCCCTTGGGATGCAGACCGTCTCGGCAGATGGTGATGCAGAGGCGCTGATCGCGCGGATCAAAGCGCAGGCGCCTGCGGGTCCGCTGTTGCATCTGCGCGGGCGTGATGCCCGTGGCGATATCGCCCCGCGCCTGACGGCCGCGGGCCTGCCCGCCGAAACCGCCATTGTGTACGATCAGCAGCCTTGCCCGTTGACCGTAACCGCGCGGCGCATCCTGCGCGGTGTGGCCCCGGTGATCGTGCCGTTGTTTTCACCCCGGTCTGCCCGGTTATTCGCGCAAATGGCGGAACCCTTGGCCCCGCTGCGCATTGTCGCGATGAGCCGTGCAGTGGCCGATGCCGTTGATCCCGCGCTTTCGGCGCGGGTCAGCATTGCCCAAAAACCCACGGGCGATGCGATGATTGCCGCCGTCAAGGAATGGCTGATGCAGCCTGCATCTGCTTGAACCCCTTTGCGACCGGGGGTTAGGGTGGCGGGGCGACAGACTCATGGCAAGGATACCGCAATGGCCGATCCCGATACCGACAAGGACGTGCTGATGCTGGAGCCTGCCGCCCTTGCGCCCGCGGCGGCACCCATCCCGCCGCCTGTGCGCCGCTCAGGCGTTCCGGCGGCCATTGGTGGCGCACTGGCGGCCCTTTTCGGCTTTGGTCTGGCGCAGGTTGTGCCGGGCGGCTGGCCATTGCAGGGCACGGACGCGATGGAGGCAACAATTGCCGAACAGGCGACGCTGATCGCGACGCAACAGGCGGAAGTTGCCCGCCTTGGCATCGAACTGGAGGCTGTTTCGGCGCGCCCCGCTGCCGACCCGGACCTGCCCGAAAGACTGGCGGCGCTAGAGGCGGCGATCCCGGCCCCTTTTGATGACGCCGCGCTTATGGCCCGGATGAACGCCATCGAGGACCGTCTGAAGGCGATCGAGGCATTGCCTGTGGATGGATCGGGCGCATCGCCCGCTGCCCTTGCCGCACAGGCAGCCACCTTGGCCGCCCTGCAGGCCGAGGTGGCGGCTCTGCGTGAAAATGCGGGGTCCACCACTGATATCGAGGCTGCAACCGAAGCCGCTGCGGCGCGTGTAGCCGCGGCCGAGCAACAGGCGGCCGATGTCAGGGCGGCAGCCGAGGTGGATGCCGCCCGCGCCGAACAACGCGCCGCCCTGCGCCAGATTGACGTGGCGCTGGAGGGTGGCGGACCCTTTGCATCTGCCCTGTCAGCCTTTGATCCTGCTGTGATACCGGCAGTCCTGGCCGAGAATGCCGCAGGCGGCCTGCCATCGGTTACTGATCTGCAGGCGGGCTTTCCCGATGTCGCCCGCGCGGCCCTGGATGCATCCTTACGCGCGGACATGGGGGACGGTTGGTCCGAGCGCATCACGCGTTTTCTGCGCACGCAGACCGGGGCGCGATCCCTGACGCCGCGCGAAGGTGATGATCCCGATGCGATCCTGTCGCGCGCCGAGGCGGCCCTGATGGAAGGGCGGCTGGCCGATTGCCTGACCGAACTGGCCGCAATGCCCGCCGAAGGGCAGGCCGCATTTTCCGACTGGATAAAAAGTGCGCAGCTGCATTTGCAGGGGCGTGCCGCCTTGCAAGATCTGCGTGCGGCGGTCGGGGGCGAATGATGATCTGGTCATTCCTGAAAGTTGCTTTGTTCGTCGTGGCCATTGCCGGACTGACCATCGGGGCTGGTGTTCTGCTGGATACCGGCGGCGGCGCGCGTATCGCCGTTGGCGGGCAGGAATTCACGCTTGGCCCGTTGCAGGCGATGATCGGCATCCTGATCTTGCTCGTACTCGTCTGGTTATTGATGAAGGCCATCGGGCTGCTGGTGGCGGTGCTGCGGTTTCTGAACGGGGACGAGACGGCGATTTCGCGCTATTTCGACCGCAACCGCGAACGCAAAGGCTATCAGGCGGCGGAACAGGCGATGATGGCAATTGCCTCGGGCGAGGGGCGCGTGGCGCTGGCGCGTGCGCAGAAGGCCGAGAAATATCTGGACCGGCCGGGGTTGACCACATTGCTGGTGGCGCAAGCGGCCCATGCGGCGGGTGATACCCGGCGTGCAACAGAGGCCTACAAGGCGCTGCTGGCGGACCCTGCATCGCGGTTCGTGGGTGTGCGGGGCCTGCTTGCACAAAAGCTGGCCGAGGGCGACACGGATATGGCGCTGAAGCTGGCAGAGAAGGCTTTTGCGCTGAAGCCCAAACACGCCGAGACACAGGATCTGCTGCTGAAGCTGCAATCGGAACAGGCCGATTGGAAGGGCGCGCGCATCACGCTGGGGGCCAAGCTGAAGGCCGGTGCCCTGCCGAAAGAGGTGTACCGCCGCCGTGACGCCGTGCTGGCGCTGCAGGAGGCGCGGACGGTGATGGACGATGCGGCCAGCATCGATGCGCGTGAGGCCGCGATCGAGGCGAATAAACTGTCGCCCGACCTGATCCCGGCGGCGGCGATGGCGGCGCGGTCGATGATTGCGAAGGATGAAAAGAAAAGTGCCATCCGCATCCTGAAAAAAGCCTGGACCGCCCAGCCGCACCCCGACCTTGCCGCCGCCTTTGCCGAAATCGAACCTGAGGAATCCGCGACGGGCCGGGTGAAACGGTTCCGCGATCTGATCTCGGCCTGGCCGGACCATGATGAAAGCCGGATGCTGATGGCAGAGTTGAACATCGCGGCCGAGGATTTTCCCGAAGCGCGCCGGGCGCTGGGTGATACGGCCACGCGGCATCCGACGGGGCGGTCATTGGCGCTGATGGCGGCGATTGAGCGGGGGGAGGGGTCGGATGAGGCGGTCGTGCGCGGCTGGCTGGCCAAGGCTGTGACCGCATCGCGCGGGCCGCAGTGGTGCTGCGACAAATGCCAGGCGATCCATGTGCAATGGGCCCCGATCTGCGAAAACTGCGGTGGGTTCGACACGCTGTCCTGGCGTGAACCGGCTGAGGGGGCGGGGCCGAGTGCAACGGGTTCTGAACTGCTGCCGCTGATCCTGGGGGGGCCGAAACCGGGGCCGGTGGAACGCCCGCCGGAGGAGGATTTCATCGACGCCGAGCCCGTGCCACGAAGCTGAAATTAGGGCTACCTTTGCGGTGGAAGGGGTGCTATCAGCACGCCCGGAAGGCCGCTGTAGCTCAGTTGGTAGAGCACGTCATTCGTAATGATGGGGTCGGGAGTTCGAGTCTCTTCAGCGGCACCACCTTCCACCTGCCCGAAAAGTGCCCGGATCGACGGAAATTGACGGCTGTCAATTTACATGTAATTATATTGTATATCAAACACTTGCTAAGTTATCCACAGGG
>JAAFHS010000379.1 GCA_013298485.1 Rhodobacterales bacterium | reverse complement strand
CACTGGGGTCATTGACCCGGATCGCGCCCTGCAGGCCCTCCGCAGGCCCGCCGGGGCCAAGCGCAGGCGTGAAGCCGCAGGCGGCGAGTGCCAGTGGCATCAGGAACATCGCGCGGCGCGACAGGGCCCCCCCACCCCGGCCCTCCCCCACGGGGGGGGAGGGGGGCGCCGGATGGTTCGCGTCACGCAGGTTGCTGGGTATAACGTGCTCCCTCCCCCCTGGTGGGGGAGGGTTGGGGTGGGGGGGAACGCCTTCAGGCAACGACATTGATGATACGCCCCGGAACCACGATGAATTTCTTCACCGGCTGCCCGGCCAAGAACCTTTGCACATCATCCATCGCCATCACCAGCTTTTCAACCTCTGCCCCCGGCATATCCTTTGGCACGCTGATTTCCGCCCGCCGCTTGCCGTTGATCTGGATGGGCAGGATCACGGTATCATCCACCAGCAGCGCCGCGTCCGCCTTTGGCCAGGGCGCTTGGGCGCACAGGCCCGCCCCCCCCTGATAGGCCCAGATGGACTCCGCGATATGCGGCGTCATCGGGCACATCAGCTGCGCCAGCGTGCGGATCGCCGCTTTCATCGCGGCGGTGGAGGCGTTGGACTTGCCGATGATGTTGGTGAATTCATACAGCTTCGCGATGGCCTTGTTGAAGGCGAAGCCTTCGATGCCTTGCGTCACCTCGTGAATGGCCCGCGCCGTGGCGCGCGCGAGATCGGCATCGCCCTCGCCTGCGTGATCGCCGGGCATGGAGCCGATCCGGTCACACAAGGCCCAGACTCGGGACAGGTGTTTGAACGTCGCCTCGGCCCCCGAAGACGTCCATTCCACATCCCGTTCCGGTGGTGAGTCCGACATCACGAACCATCGCGCGGTATCCGCCCCGAACGAGGCGATGATATTCATCGGATCGACGACGTTTTTCTTTGATTTCGACATCTTGGCAGAGGGGACGACCTCGACCAGCAGCCCCTCGTCGCTCAGCGCGCGGACGAAGGCGTCGACGTCGTCGATCATGTCCAAAGGCGGCGGAACATTGCCCGGGACAACGATCCTTCGGTCTGCCACCGTAAAGACGGTGACGTCCTCAGGCAAATGATACACCGCACGCCCCTGCGCATCAGTCGTCCGGTAAATCTCATGCGTCACCATGCCTTGGGTGAACAGCGCGTTGAATGGCTCGATCGCACTCGCCGGCAGATGCCCGGTCTTGTGCATCGCGCGCGCAAAGAACCGCGAATAGAGCAGATGCAGGATCGCATGCTCCACCCCGCCGATGTACTGGTCCACGTTCATCCAATAGGCCGCATCCTCGGCATTCGTCGGCGTGTCGGCATGCGGCGCGGTGAACCGCGCGTAATACCATGACGAATCCACGAACGTATCCATCGTATCCGTCTCACGCCGCGCCGCCGCCCCGCATTTCGGGCACGCCACGCGGCCCCAGGTCGGATGCCGGTCCAACGGATTGCCCGGAACATCGAACGTCACATCATCCGGCAGCCGCACCGGCAGGTTTGCCTTGGCTTCCGGCACCACGCCGCACGCATCGCAATGCACCACCGGAATCGGGCAACCCCAATAGCGTTGCCGCGACAGGCCCCAGTCGCGCAGGCGGAATTTGGTGACCCCTTTGCCATAGCCACGGGTCTCTGCATGGGCGATGGCGGCGGCCACGCCTTCGTCACCGGTCTGCACATCCGCCCCGGCAAATCCGCGGATATAGCGGACTTTTTCGGATTTCATCGGGACATAGGCCGCGGCCGGCGGGGTATCCTCTGCGCCATCCGCGACAAACACCGGCGCAATCGCCAAGCCATATTTCGTGGCAAAGTCAAAGTCGCGCTGATCATGCGCCGGGCAGCCAAAGATCGCCCCGGTACCGTAATCCATCAGAATGAAGTTCGCGATCCAGACCGGCAGTTCCCATGTGGGGTCCAGCGGATGCTTGACCGTGATCCCGGTATCCAGCCCGATCTTCTCGGCCGTCTCCAGCGCCTCGGCCGTGGTGCCGCCGATCCGGCATTGTGCCAGAAACGCTGCAACCCTTGGGTCATGCGCCAATGCCTTGGCCAAGGGATGATCAGGGGAAATCGCCGCAAAGCTGGCCCCCATCAACGTATCCGGCCGCGTTGTATAAACCTCCAGCGTCCCAAACCCGGCAGGTGCACCGACGGTTTCAAACCCAAACTGAAGGCCCCGCGATTTCCCGATCCAGTTCGCCTGCATCAGGCGCACCTTTTCCGGCCAGTCGCGCAACCAGTCCAAAGCCTCCAGCAGTTCCTCCGAATAATCGCTGATCTTGAAAAACCACTGCGTCAGTTCGCGTCGTTCCACCAGCGCACCCGACCGCCAGCCCCGCCCGTCGATCACCTGTTCATTCGCCAGAACCGTCATATCGACCGGGTCCCAGTTCACCACCGCGGCCTTGCGGTAAATCAACCCCGCCGCCAGCATGTCGATGAACATCGCCTGCTGCTGGCCATAATATTCCGGATCACAGGTCGCAAACTCCCGGCTCCAGTCGAGCGAAAAGCCCAAAGGCTTCATCTGCGCCTTCATGTCCGCGATGTTCTGGCGCGTCCAGACGCCGGGGTTTACGCCCCGCTCCATCGCCGCGTTTTCCGCAGGCATCCCGAACGCATCCCACCCCATCGGGTGCAAGACACTGAAACCGCAGGCCGCCTTATAGCGTGCCACCACATCGCCCATCGTGTAATTGCGCACATGCCCCATGTGGATGCGCCCCGACGGGTACGGGAACATCTCCAGCACGTAATACTTGCGTTTGGCCGCATCGCGCCGCGCTGCGAACACCCCCGCAGCATCCCAGGCAGCCTGCCATTTCGGTTCGATCTCGGCGGGGTCATAGCGCGACATGTCTGGCCTCTTGCGTCTCGTTCGGCGCAATTAACCCGGGCGCGCGCCCAAGGTCCAGCGCTTACAGACTGCCGTCCTGAATGCGCAACTGCCGCGCCCGTGTCAGGATCGCGTCTTCCACGGCCCGCTGCACCTCTGGTGCAACGGGTGCCCCACCCTGCCCCTGCAGCGCCACCTTCAAAGACCGCGCATCCAGCGCCGGGTCCTGCACATAGATCGTCGCGCGGTACGCACGCCCCCCGCCCGGCGGCCGCCCGTAACCCGTGACGATCACGCCCGTAAAAGGGTCCACCGATTCGACCGGCAGGAAGTTCAGCACATCCAGCGACGCCACCCACAGATACTTGTTCACCTCGACCGTCGTGTTCGGATTATCCGCGCCTGCGAACAGATCAAAGATCGACGAACGCTCGGTGTCCAGTGCCGCCTCGCGCGTCACATTCCGGGTCTCGCGCGGCGCGCCCCCGCCACCACCAAACAACCCCCCGCCGCCCCCGCCACAGGCGGAAAGACCCACACACAGCACCGCGATCAGGCAGGTTTTCGATGCGGCGCGCGCAAAGCC
>JAAFHS010000378.1 GCA_013298485.1 Rhodobacterales bacterium | reverse complement strand
CAAGCGCGGCATGCAGCGATTCATAGAATGGGTCTTCCACCCTGCGCGCATCTTGTTCCGCCGCTGCATCGCCCCACAGCGCCGGGTCCAGCCGGATCGGTGCGCCTTCGGACTCGCGCGCCGCCGCCTCGGCCCAGAGTTGGTCGCGGTCGCGGCGGATGGCGTCAAGGTCGAACCCCGTCACCGCCACCGGCCAGAACCGGCGGTTGCCCGTCAGGTCGCGCAGGTAGCGGCTGTCGTTGGTCGTGCCGACGATCACGCACTGGCGCGGCACCTCACGCTCAAGGCGGTCGTATGCCATCCGTGCCTTGTCGTGAGTGCGCGACAGCAGGCCCTTCAAGTGGTTGGCCCCGCCCTGCCGCATCCCCTTCAACTCGCCCGCTTCGACGATCCACTTGCCCGACAGCGCCTCGATCACGCGCTTGGCCTCGGCATTCAGGGGCAGGTCGTCGGTGAACCAGTCGTCACGCACGGCCAGCGCCTTCAAAGCCGTGGACTTGTTCGTGCCCTGCGGACTTTCCAGCACCAGCATTTCATCGAACTTCACCCCCGGCTGCCGAACCCGCCGCACGGCGGCGACTAGGATCAACTCCCCCACAGCCCGCGAATAGGTCGTGTCGTCCGCGCCGCCGTAGGTGGCAAGCCAGCGCCCGATCCGGGGAACGCCGTCCCACCGGAGCCCGGCGAGGTATTCCGCGACCGGGTGGAAGGCGATCTGCCGGGCCGCGTCCGAAAGGACGGTCAGGAACAGGTCGCGCGAAGGCCGGAACTTGAACCGTTCGTCGGTCAGCAGCCAGAGGCGGTTTGCGGCGGCGTCGTCCAGCGGCGGGCCAAACCCATCCAGACCGTCAATCCGGTCGCGGCCCGCGAAAAGGTCATGCCGCACCACCACCTCAAGCTTTCGCATCGCCAAGCGAATGTTGCGCTGCGACGAAGAAAGCGGCCTGCCTTCTTTGTCACAGTCAAAGCCGTCATCGGCCTCTGCCCTCGCCCGCTCGATCTGGCGCGCGACATACTGGCCGGGCTTTGGCTGGTCGAGCACATGGCCGCTAATCGCAAATTCGGGATTCAGTGTCACGGCGGCAATCAGGTCGTCGGGCACATTCGCCCGCGCCAGATCGCAAACCACCGCCCAGAACGCTTCCGAACGGCTTGCATAGCGCCCGGGCTCGTCAGGGTCTCGACCCTGCACGATCAGCATTTTGGTCCGGTCGGACACAGGCAGATCGGGCCGTCCATCCGCGTCAAACGGCACGGCGGGCAAATAGGTTGCCAGCGCCACGCGCGCCACCGGAGCACCACGGACTGCCACCTTCTTCGGCGCGCTGGGGAAGGCGTCCAGCGAATAGCGCCGCGCCCAGTCGGCGGCCACTACGGCGGCAAGACGCGGGACTCGGCCCTTTTTACGCTTCTTGCCGTCCGGGACATTTACCGTCCCCGGCAACCGCATAATGCGGTCGGCGTTATGGCAGGCATCGGCTTGCAGGTCTGTTTCAATTTTTAGGTTTCGGGCTTCGACCACATCAAACAATCGCGCAAGGTGCGACCCGACAAGTGCGGTTTCCGCCGCCGCCAAAGGCGCACCAATTCCTTGGCGCCGGACAAGGTCGGAAAGATCGGGCGAGCCGCCTAAAGCAACATCGCTTTCGAGCAACCAGAACGCCTGCATCCCGCCGCCGCTGTCCACGATCACAGTCGGGATAGGATCATACGACAACAACATCCGGTGCGCCCGCGCCCGTTCTTCCTCGGGGTTTTCACCGACACGTGGATCAACATCAACATGCAGGGCGCGGATCGCTGCGATTGCGCCTTTATTGGGCTTCACCTCCACGTCACCGAAAACCACGTTAACGGTAAAGTAGATGTTCTGCTTGCCCTGCCGCGCATCAATCCAGCGGCGCATATCCGCCAAGGTCGGCGCACCGAAGGTTGCCGTGGTGGTCCTGCCGCCATCGGGCACGATGCTTGTCAGCACCCAAGGCCCGCCCGGACACCATTGGTCGAGAAATGCCACGGCGGCATCAGTATCGCCACACAACGAATTCAATTTGGCGGCGGTGGCGGGATCGGATAAAGTAGCGGTGCTCAGCAAGGCACCTTCACCTTCCGCCCCGGCCCGGTCTCCACGGGCTGGGGCCACTTTCATCCCGTCACCCGCGCCTCGGCACGAGCCGTAACCCAGCCGTCAATCTCGCGTTCCAGCCAAGCAACCTTGTTGGCGCAAAGCCGAAGTTGCTTGGGAAACTGGCCCTGCCGGATCAGCTTATAGATGGTCGGCTTCGAGAGGCGGATGCGCGCACCGACCTCCTCAATCGTCAAAAGCGTGTCATTGGCTCGCATCGGTTTATCCCCGGATACTCTGGCATCTGGGGAGAGGCTACGCGGGGCTTATGCAAAAAGCCGTCTCGCTAAATGCCGGTCCTTTGGGCAATCTATTGGCGTAACTCGCAAAGGCTAAGCCAAGCAAAATAGCAAGCCTGTTCAAGCCCAGTCCGGGCTTCGACAGGATCACCTTGCTTGCGAGGCGTCTTTATGCCCGTTTCAAGAGAAGGTTCCAGCGAAAGTAGATGTGCCCCTACGAAGCTAACGAATGGGTTAAACTTGTAGTGGTCGCCAGATTTCGCCGATCTGTTTTCGTAGCTTCCGGGCGATACAGAGACTTTCCCGCTAGAATCGCGGGGGCCATGCGCCTTCCAAATACTGCGCAATACCTCGACAGCCTCATATCGGGCGTAGGGTCGGTATAAGCCCGCTGCGGAAAAGTCGCGTGCATCCGATTCGGCTTTGGTCAGGTATCCGCGTGATCTCAGTTCAAAGCCAATGTGCTTCGGATCAACGGAAGTTTCCAAAAGGTGAATGTTATACTCGGTCGCATCAAGCCAGTCATCCGGTCCCGGCTTCCGTCCGTAATCTGGTCCCTTTCTTGGCCTGTTGTCATGGGCAAGGCTCGCTGCAAGGATCATTCGCGTTTCCTCAGAAGCATTGGCCAGCGCGTCCCGGATCAACCGAAGTTCATCCAGCATTCGCTTTTCATCAGGCATCAGCCGCATTGCATGGCTGGCTTTGGTTCCTGTCAGCAAGCGAACAGTCACCGGCAGACCGGCCATATACTGGCGTTCGGCCTCCTTGCCCCGGGCAAAGGCTTCGCGCACATCTCGCGCCTGTTCCGGTGTCAGTTCCATAGCGCCCCCCAAGTCTCAAGCGCAGCCCGCTTTTCGTCTAGGTAGGAATAGCGGTTATACGTCCCCGCCACCCCTTCTATCGCGTGGCCCAGCACCCGTTCGATGTGTTCCTGCGCGATGCCAAGGCGGGCCATATGGGTGGCAGCAGAGCGGCGCAGGTCGTGGAGGGTCCAGCCTTCGACCTTCGAGAACTTGTCCAGCCGCGCCTTGGCCTTCGAGAAACCGGAAACCGGCACCTTGCCTGCCGTGGTCGATAGCAGGAAATCGC
>JAAFHS010000377.1 GCA_013298485.1 Rhodobacterales bacterium | reverse complement strand
CCGCGTGTCGGACCTGCCGCTGGAGGTGGGCATGATCCTGTCGAATGAGCCGGGGTACTACCGCGAAGGCGCATTCGGCATCCGGATTGAAAACCTGATCGTGGTGCAGGCGGCCCCTGCCCTGCCGGGTGGCGATGCACGCGAACAATTGTGTTTCGAGACGCTGACCTTTGCGCCGATCGACCGGCGGCTGGTGGTTCTGGCGATGCTGGCCCCGGGTGAGCGGGACTGGCTGAACGCCTATCATGCAGAGGTGCTGGCCAGGATCGGGCCGCGGGTCAGTGCGGGGACGCATGACTGGCTGAAGGCCGCTTGCGCGCCGCTTTGATCTTGCCGGAATCAGGCCGACCTGACAGTCTAACTTTTTTCGGGGGCACAGATGGCAACACATATCCAGATCACACCGGCGGGTGGCACGGTAACAATCCGCGCGAATGGCGCCGTGATTGGCGAGACGACACAGGCCTTGGAATTGCGCGAGGGCAGCTATGGCCCGGTCATCTATGTGCCGCGTGGCGATATGGCGATGGCGCTGCTTGATCCATCGGCCAAGCAGACCACCTGCCCGCACAAGGGCAAGGCCAGCTATTATTCCATCGTGACGCCCGAGGGCACGCTGACGGATGTGGTCTGGTCCTATGAGAACCCGATTGCGCAGGCTGCCGAAATTGCAGGGCATCTGGCGTTTTATACGGATCGCGTGACGGTGGAGCGGCGTTAAGCTGTGGCGGCAGTCTGGCGGATGCGTTCGACCATCGCGCGCAACCCGTTGGAGCGTTGGGCGGAGAGATGATCGTTCAAGCCAAGGCGGCCGAGTTCGGCTGCGGCATCGACCGCGCCCACCTGCGCCACCGGCAGACCGGCATAGAGGGCATGCAGGATGGCGATCAGGCCACGCACGATCATCGCATCGCTTTCGCCCTGAAAGTCGAATGTCCGGTCCGCGATCTGGGGCCTGATCCAGACCTGGCTAGCGCAACCGTCGACCTTGAAGGCGGGGACTTTGAAGGCGCTGTCCAAGGCGGGCATGGCGCGGCCCAGTTCAATGACATGGCGATAGCGATCCTCCCAGTCATCGAGGAATTCAAACGTCTCGGCGATATCTTCAAAGGCGGCGGTGGCCATGATCTCTCCCTGATGGGTGTGAGGTAATTCCCTACCCGCCCCCTGTCCACCCCCAAGCCGCCTTTTCAAACGGCGATCCATCGGCTACCACCGGGAAAACGACGAGGTTCCCGATGATGCCGCGCCTGCCCCTTGCCTTGTGCTGTGCCCTGATCCTTGCCGGTTGCGGCGGATTGCGCGAGTCGCGGTTGAACCCGTTCAACTGGTTCGGGCGGTCGCGGGTGGTCGAGGCGCCGGTGGTGGACACGACCGTCGCCCCCGACGGGCGGCAGTTGGTGGCGGATGTGACGCTGATGCAGGTCGATGCGCTGCCAGGGGGCGCGATCATCCGTGCCGAGGGGCGCGCACCGACACAAGGCTATTGGGACGCGGAACTGGTGCTGCGCGGGGGGGCGGATGCGGACCCGGCCAACCCGGTCTATGATTTCCGGGTGTTTCCGCCCAAAGGCGAGGCGGCGGTCAGCACGCCGCAAAGCCGCGAAGTGGCGGTGGCGCTGTATCTGTCAGATGTGCAGCTGGCGCGGATCAGAGGGATCACGGTGCAGGGTGCGAACAACGCGCGGGCGGTCAACCGCTGATCCCTGGCCACATCTGTGGGTGATCCGCCCCGCGGCAGACCTGCGCGAAACGGGTTTTGGCGACCCAGCCCAAAACGCCGAAGGCTCAGCCGCGTTTGCGGGTGACCAAGGCCCAGATCAGTGCGGCGATCAGCAGCACAAAGCCCGCCACGCCGTTCATCAGACCGCCAAGACCCGGGCGGATTGCATCGCCATAGGGGACGAACGGCTGTGCCAGCAGAACCCCCAAGGCGGCGGCGATCAACAGGATGACGGGCAATGGAAACTTCACAGCCGCACGACGCGGACTTCGGACCCTTTCGCCGAAAGGGCAATCTCGCCCCGGCAGAGGCTGAGCGCGTCATTGCCGAACGCCTCAGCCCGCCAGCCTTTCAGCGCATCGATATCGCGTTCACCCGCTGCCATGGCATCGAGATCAGAGGCGTTGGCGATCAGCTTGGATGCGACACCAAGGGATTCGGATTTCGCCTTCAGCAGGACGCGCAGCAGATCGGCGAGGGCCGGGTTGACCTGCATTTGTTCGCGGCTGGCATCGACCTTGGGCATATCTTCGGGGCGCATCTCAAGGCCCGCCTTGACGGCGGCCAGAATGCCATCCGCAATCTCGGGCTTGCGGCCTTCGCGCAGCAGAAGGCGGGAGCGGCCCAGTTCTTCGACCGTCGTGGGGCGGGTGGAGGCCAGCTCCAAAAGGGCATCGTCCTTCATCACGCGACTGCGCGGGACATTGTTCTTTTGCGCATAGTCTTCGCGGAACCGCGCCAGTGATTTCACAAGTGCCAGGAACCGGCCCGAATTGGTGCGGGTCTTGATCCGCTGCCACGCGTCATCGGGATGGGTGGTGTAGGTGGCGGGATCAGTCAGGATCGACAGCTCTTCCCCCACCCAGTGGTCGCGGCCGGATTTGGCCAGCTGGGCCGCAAGGAATTCATAGATCACGCGCAGATGGGTGACATCGGCCAGCGCATAATCGGCCTGCGCGGTGGTCAGCGGACGGCGCGACCAGTCGGTGAAGCGCGAGGTTTTATCAAGGTTTTCCTTCGCGATCTTCTTGACTAGCGTCTCGTATCCCACCTGTTCACCGAAACCGCAGACCATTGCAGCCACCTGCGTGTCGAACAGGGGTTTGGGGAACACGCCACCTTCGACAAAGAAAATCTCAAGGTCCTGGCGGGCGGCGTGGAACACCTTGACGGTCTTTTCGTGCCGGAAGAGATCGTAAAGCGGGTCCATTGACATATCGGCCCCTTCGATGGGGTCGACCAGTACGGCATCGCCATCCGCGCCGGGCAGCGCCATCTGGATCAGGCACAGCTTGGACCAATAGGTCCGTTCGCGCAGGAATTCCGTGTCGATGGTGACATAAGGGTGGGTCTTGGCGGCAGCACAGAACGCGGCAAGATCGTCAGTCGTGGTAATCGTACGCATCAATTGCCCTTCTGGCTGGCGCGGGTTCGTCCCGCAAGCCCGTGCATGATTACGCATCAGATGTGCCAAAAGAAAGGCAAAACTCACAAAGGCGGGGGAATGTCGAGATGCGGGGCAATCCCCAGCCTGTCATCCCAAGTGGCGCGGGCATCAAGACCGGCGAGCACGGGCACCCGCCGTGCGAGGGCCTGTGCAGCCCCGCGCACGGCCTCTACAATCGTCACGACGCGGCGGTCGGGGGCACCGGAGGCTGCGTTGCGGGTGACAAGCGTTGCAGTTACGGCAAAGGTCGGGATGGCGGGCGTGCCTGCGCCATAGGTATCCGCGG
>JAAFHS010000376.1 GCA_013298485.1 Rhodobacterales bacterium | reverse complement strand
CAGCCCACGGGTGATTAGCTCAGTGGTAGAGCGCATCGTTCACATCGATGATGTCAGGGGTTCAAATCCCTTATCACCCACCATCTTGCCGTGACAGGGGTGGCGCTTGCGCCGCCCCTATCCATTCTGGGCCAGCATGCGCCGTGGCAAAACCCGGTCCAACACCGCCAGATGCCCCAGCACCGCCATCGGCACCAGGAACAGCGGGATCAGGATATAGGGCCAGCCCAGATTTGCCCCCGTGATGATGGCCGTGCTGATTGCGATGGTAAAATCCATCATGCCCATCACCATGTGCCGCCACGCCAAAATACGGCCGTTTTCGGCGGTCATTGCCCGTGCCGTCAGGCCTGCTGCAACGCCCACCGCAATATCACCCAGGCCCGCAATCGCCGCAAAGGGCATGGAAACCTCGCCCATGGCTGCCCCAATCAGAAAGAACCCACCAATGATGCGCGCCTGCTGCCAGCGCACCAGCCAGAGCAGTGGAATGCTGCGCACAGCAGACCGGATCGCCGGAAAGGCAAGGAACAGGATGACGCCCACCGCCACCTGCCCGCCAAAATGGGCCGCAGGCGCAGGATTTGTGGCGAGAACGTCAAGACGCCGAATGCCGTCATCAGGGCCAGGCTGCCCCAAACCGCAATCCATGTCAGCCAAAGCGGCGCAAACAGCCCACCGCGCCCCGGGGCGAGCCGCAGTGGCAATAGCGCAACCAAAGTGGCACTCAGCAAAAACGCGATGTGGGGCAGGGGCATCCTCAGTTCCCCCGCGTGGCCAAAAGCCCCTGGCAGGGGGCCGACAACGCAGCCCGGTGATCGCGCAGGCACTGGCGCAGCGCCTCTGCCCGGCCAATCTTGAAAAAGCAGAACCTGATCGCATCCGGGTGGCACAGGCTGCGTTCCTCGGCGGTCAGTTCGGGGGCGGGTGTCTGGCTGAACGCAGGAAGGGGCGGCATCAAAAGGCATGCCAAAACAAGGGCCTGAAAGGCGCGCATGGGGTTGCTCCGTTAGTGTTGCGTGGGTCGGGGTAGGCTTGCGGCCATGGCCGAAAGTCTGCTGGTTGCGTCGTCACAATTATTATATTATAGTCATCATATAAAAATTAACCTGTCAAGCGGGGATCAGAACGTGGCACGTTACAAGGCGGATCAGCACGAAGCATCGCACACGGCAATCGTTCAGGCGGCCTCTGAAATGGTGCGGGAGCACGGATTTGACGGCGCATCTGTCGGGGCCGTGATGAAGGCCGTGGGGCTGACGCATGGCGGGTTTTATGCCCATTTTGCCGATAAGGGTGACATGCTGGCGGCGGCAATGACCCAGGCGCTGGTGCCCACGGTTGATCGGTTTGAACGCTGGACGGCTGCGGCGCAGGCGTCGGGCGATCCGTCTGACGTGGCGCGTGCCTACCTGTCGGATCACCATCTTGCGCATCCGGGGCAGGGCTGCGCCGCGGCGGCACTGGTCACCGAAGTGGGCCGCCAGGCAACACCCCTGCGCAAAGCCTTTGCTGATGGGGCCGCAGCCTCGGCCCGCATCCTTGGCCGCGTTTTTCCGGCAGCAGATGAGACGCCGGCATGGGGTGTCTTGGCGCTGATGTCGGGTGCGCTGGCCTTGATGCGCGCGGTCCCGGACGAGGCGATGCGCGCCGAAATCCGCACGCGCGTAATGCGGGATTTGCGCAAACTGGCCCTGCCGGATGGGGTTGCACAACAGGATTGAATTGCGCTACAGCAAGCCAGTCGGGTTGTTAGCTCAGTTGGTAGAGCGTCTCGTTTACACCGAGAATGTCGGCGGTTCGAGCCCGTCACGACCCACCATTTTCCGCACAATCGCCCTGCGCCCCCGTATCATGACGCGCGGCGAAACCTGCGTTATCATCGTCGCCATGAATGGAGGCTGACATGAGCCGGAATCCCGCCCTTGATCCCGGCATCCCGCTGGGTGATGCCATTGACGCCGTCGAAACCGTGATTGTCCCCCGCGCCCGCGATCTGGGCGGCTTTGAGGTGCGCCGCGCCCTGCCATCGGCCAGGCGGCAGATGGTGGGCCCCTTCATCTTCTTCGATCAGATGGGCCCGGCTGAATTCCTGACCGGGCAAGGCATCGACGTGCGCCCGCACCCCCATATCGGGCTTGGCACTGTCACCTACCTGTTGCGCGGGCGCATCCACCATCGCGACAGTCTGGGCACGGACAGCTGGATCGAACCGGGGGCCGTCAACTGGATGATGGCCGGGCAGGGGATCACCCATTCCGAACGGCAGGACGGGCCGGGGCGGAGCAATCCGCACGGCCTTTTCGGCCTGCAGACCTGGCTCGCCCTGCCGCTCGCGCATGAGGATGACCCGGCGGCGTTTGCGCATGCCCCCGCCGCAACACTGCCGGTGATCGAGGGCGAGGGCAAGGATCTGCGCCTGATCCTGGGCACGGCCTATGGGGAAAGCGCGCCCATCACGTTGCCGTTCGATGTGTTCTATGCCGATGCAACGCTGCGCCCGGGTGCGACGATCCCGCTGCCGGATGATCACGAGGATCGCGGCGTCTATATCCTGCGGGGGGATATCACCGTGGCCGTGCAGACATTTCCGGCCGGGCAGATGCTGGTTTTTCGCCCTTCTGACCGGATTTCGCTGCGTGCGGGGGATCAGGGCGCGCGGATCATGCTGCTGGGCGGGGCCACGATGGACGGGCCGCGCCATATCTGGTGGAATTTTGTCGCCTCCAGCAAGGACCGCATCGATGCCGCGAAAGAGGCGTGGCGCGCCGGTGACTGGGCACATGGGCGGTTCCGCCTGCCGCCGGGGGACGACCGCGAATTCATTCCCGCCCCCGACACCTGACTATTCGGCGGCCTGCGCCGTTGCGGACAATCGGTCATCGGCCTGCCAGCCTGCCAGGACATCCCGCGCCAGCTTGCGCAGCGCCTGGTCGATCTGTGCATCCTCATGCACCGGGTCCGGGGTCGCCAGCCACTGCCGCAGCCGCCGGGGTTTGCGCCCCAGTATCGCCACAGCCATAGCGTCAGGCAACTGCCCCGCCGTTGCCAGCGCCCGCCCCCATGCAACGGCGAGCGATGGCCGATCCCCGGTATCGACGCACCACGCGGTTTCAAACAGCGTCATGATGTAGTCCAGCACGGGCTCCTTCATATGTCGCCGATCCGCCTTGTAGGGCAGGTGGAACACATCCGTCACCAACTCGTAAGACGGCCAGTAATGCAGCACGCCTTCGTCCGCCTTCTCACGCATCACTTCGTCAATTGCCACGCGCAGCACGGCCTTGGATACCGCATTCGATGTCAGACACGCATTGTCCCGGAACGTCGCAATCAGGGGAATGGGGGACAGCGTGAAGATGATCTTTGCATCCGGGCGGTGCTTGCGGATCAGGCCATAGATCGCGCGCAGGTTATCCTTGTTCTCCTCCACCGTGCTGACGCGAAACTTGTGGCG
>JAAFHS010000375.1 GCA_013298485.1 Rhodobacterales bacterium | reverse complement strand
CAGATCGAGCACCGGTACCGTCACCGCGACATCCGCATCTGTCGCCACCGCCCGCACGGTCGGATCGCCCGGCTGGATCAGGCTGCGGCCTTCGCCGGTGCGGAACACCTCGATCTTGGCATGGGCGTCACGCTTGTACCCTTCGACCAGTACCAGATCGACGGGTGCCAGCCGGGTCAGGATCGTGGCGAGGTCCGGCTCTGCCCCGCGATGTTCATGCAGCAGCGCAAAGCGGTGCGCCGAGGCAAGGATCACCTCGGATGCCCCTGCCGCGCGGTGGCGGAACGTGTCCTTGCCCGGCTGGTCCAGATCGACATCGTGATGCACATGCTTGACCGTCGATACGCTGAACCCGCGCGCCGTGATATCAGCGACAAGGCGTTCCATCAGGCTGGTCTTGCCAGCATTCTTCCAGCCGATGATGCCGAAAACCTTCATCCCAGCAATGCCTCGGCTGCCGCAAGGTCAGCGGGCGTGTTGATGTTGCGAAAGGCGATGTCATCGCCAAACACCGCGCGCGCCACGCCGTGCAGGTCCAGAAAATCGCGCACCCGCGCCTTGGCCCCGCTGGCAAGGAACGCAGCAAGCGGATCACGCAGACCCACCGGCCAGAGTGCGGCGGTAGGGTGGTCATGCCCGCCGCTGGTGGCCATGGCGGGGACCCCCGCCAGCATCAGGCGCGGCACCAGATCGCCGGGGATGAACGGCGTATCAACGGCCATGCTGACGACGGCATCCGCGCGCGCAGCCCACGAAAGCGCCGCCAGCACCCCCGACAGGGGGCCCATCGACCGGTCATCCGGCAGGACCGGCAGATCAAAGGCCGCAAACCGCGCCGGATCGCCATTCGCACTGATCGCCAGCCGTTCCACCTGTGGCGCGAACCGCGCGATGGCATGGGCCAGCAGCGTGCTGTCGCCGAAGGGCAGCAACGCCTTGTCGGCCCCGCCCATCCGGCGCCCCGCCCCGCCTGCAAGGATCACACCCCAGATGCGCAAGCCCGCCCCCTCACCGCCCGCAACCGCGGCGTCTCACTCCCGCGGCGTTGACTCTGTCGCCTGCGTCAGCAGAACGCCATGATTGTCATCCGCGTCCTCATCCGTGATCACCCGCGTCGTCACACCGGGCAGTTCGGCGAACTGCTTGGACAGCCGCAAGGGAAACCAGGTATTGTTGATGGACTCAAACCCCGGGACGCCTGCAAGAATATGGCTGGTGGAATTGGAACACTGTGCCTGTGGCACAGCACCGTAAGCCAAAGCCCGCTGCATGACCAGCTGCGCCACCTGCGGCGAGACATAGACCTTTTGTTCCATCACGCGGAACGTCTCGCGTGCGTGATAGTCGATGTAGTAGTTGACCATCCGGTCGGTCACGCCAAAGAACACGTCATTGCGTTCGGGCAGTTGCGGATGCGTCCAGCTGCCCGCCGGATCGAACATCACCCGCTGGCTGCCGTCGATCAGCAGCCCGGTATGCGCCCCGGCGTTGGAGCGGTTGCTGATGACGGTGTAGAGCGTGATCGAGGGCGGCTCCCCCGACACGAAAGTTGCTGCGCGCACCGCCTCATCCGGGGCATAGACGGAGGGTGCGGCGCAGGCGGCAAGACTGGCGCAAACGGCCACTGACAAGGCGATACGGGACCACATGTCAGGATCAGCTGTTCGAGAGGGCAAGGAAGATCAGGATGGCGATCGAAATGCCCGCCCCCCAGGTGACCATGCGGATGAAACCTTCAAAGGTTTTCTCCTGGGTTTTGATGTTCATGCTGCCATGTTCATGTTCTTGGTCGGCCATGGATTGATCCTCAACTGCGGTTGGATTGCGCATAACTTATTCGCGCGGCGCTGTCACGGGGGGCAAAATGGCACAGCGGTCACATCGGCGCGCGCATCAGACGCTGCCATCACCGGATTCGCCGCCCGCCCATCCGGCCTGCATGGCAAAGCCGATGCGGCGCGGCGGGGCCTCGGGCTGTTCCTTGGGCACGGCGCGCAGGATGAACGACAGCTGGCTGACATGCTGGACAAGCTGGGTTTTCAGACCGTCCTCATCGCGGCCATAGAATGTCAGGATATCGGGGTCGAAAAATCCGACACCTTCGATCCTGAGGATGCCCGCCGCACTGCCCGCAAAACCCATTGCCATTTCATGCGCGCCGTCCAGCTGCGCCTCGAAATTCCGGATATAGATCACCAGCCGTTCATAGGCCGCCGCAGCGGGGCCTTTCGGGGGGGCGGGTTTTGCGGTCTTTCGGGGTGTCATGCGGCCTGCCAGATGTAGCGTCCATCACCATCAAGGTGACGCGAAACCACACCCCGCCGCAAGAGGCAGTTCAGATGGGCGACAGCCTCCACCATGCCCATGCTGTAGTCGGCGGGGCCCAGCTCGCGCTTGAACAGCGTCGTCATCGTGTCATGGGCGCTGTGTGGTGCGGCCAGAAGGGCCGTCAGGCGCGACAGGGCCTGGTCGTGATTGTCGATCATCTGGGTCAGCCGCAGGGGCAGGCCGGTGAAGGGCAGTTTGTGCCCGGGCAACACCAGCTGGGTGTCGCGCGCAAGCGGCTGGAATGCAGCACAGGCGGTCAGCCAGTCGGTCAGCGGATCAGCATCGGGTTCGGTCGGATAGACGCCGATGTTGGCGGATATGCCGGGCAGCAGCTGATCCGCGCCGAGAATCAGATCCCCGGACCAAAGCGTGATCTGTTCAGGCGCATGCCCGTGGCCCACGCGCACTGTCCAGTCGCGCCCTGCGGCCTGCAGCACGTCGCCATCCTGCAGGCGGGTATACCCTGTGGGCAGCGGGGCCACGACATCGGCAAAGTTGAAGGGGCGCTCCGTGGCCTTTGCCGCCAGCATCGCGGGCGGCATCCCGGCCCTGCGCATGAAGGTGATGGCGTCCGCCGACGGGGCATCCTGCACATCCAGCGTCAGCATGCGGGCATAAAGCCAGGCGGTGCGTGTCGTCAGCAGTGCCGCCCCCTGCGCCTGAAACCAGCCCGCCATGCCGATGTGATCGGGGTGGTGATGGCTGATGATCACACGGGTGACGGGTGCGTCTGCCAGGGGGCCTGCCAGCAAAGCCTGCCACAGGGCGACACTGCGGCGGCTGTGCAGGCCTGTGTCAAACAGCGTCCAGCCATCCGCGTCACGCAGCGCATAGACATTCACATGGTCCAGCGCCATCGGCAGCGGCAGGCGCATCCACAGAATGCCGTCCGCCACCTCGGTCGCCTGACCTTCGGCCGGGGCGGCATCAAACGGGTGGCGGATGCCTGCGTTCACGCGGCCAGATCCGTCGCCGACAGCGCGAACAGGTCCGCCGCCCCGGGTTTGGTCTGCGCCAGCAACCCGGTCAGTTCCGGCAGCTGCCGCTTGATCGCGATCCGCGCCAGCGGCAGGCGGGCAGCATCGGCCATCCCGGCGGCCAGGTGGAAATGCGCGCCCAGCACGCGGGCAAAG
>JAAFHS010000374.1 GCA_013298485.1 Rhodobacterales bacterium | reverse complement strand
TCTGGATCATGATCTCGTTGCCAGAGGCTCTGCCGGTCGACGCCACACTCGACATCATGGCCCGCCCGTCCGGGACTGAGGCGTTTTCGCATTTTGCCCAGCTGCCGGTATCCCTGCCCTGCCCGCCGTTCCTTCCCGACGGCACCGGCCTGCGCACCGACAACGCGGCCCTTGTGCCGCCCCAGGATCTGATGGCGCGCCATGCCGGTCTCTTCGCCGACCCTGCCGTCAAGGAACTGCTGATCACGCCCAAAGGTCTGCGCCTTGTCCTGCTGGGCGACGAGGCCGCGCGCGGCCGCTATCTGATTTTCCGCGATGCCGAAGTGGGGCTTGACCCGCTGTCGCCCGCCCGCCTGTCGCCGCTGTTGCAAAGCCTTCTGGCCTTGCGCCATGATCTGCTGGCTGAAACCCGGAAGGCCCCATGACCAAATCGCCTTTCAACCCCTATCTGGTGCTGGCTGTTGCGGTTGTCCTGCCCGGCGTCGGTCAGGTCCTGAACCGCCAGCCGGTCCGCGGACTGATCTTCGTTTTCTTCATCGTGCTGCTGGGTGGTTTCACCCTGAAAACTGCAGCACCCGACGTGTCGGTCGTCGGCAAATTTGCGGGCGGCCTGTTCGTCTGGGCCATGGCCATCCATGACGCCTACAAGACCGCCCGCATCCGGCACACCATCTGGCGGTACAATGCGCCTCAGCCCTGAGGGTACGAGATCACTGACAGATACCGCGCAGGCAACTTCACCAATGTCTCGGGCCCATGCGGCGCATCCGCGTCGAAAAACAGGCTGTCGCCCGGTTTCAGCGGATAGATCTCATCCCCGTGGCGATAATCCACCTCGCCCTCCAGCATGTACAACAGCTCCAGCCCTTCATGCTGAAACGCCGGAAACGTATCGCTCTCGGTCGTCAGGGTGATCAGATACGGCTCCACCACCACGCCTGACGAATTCGATCCCACATGCCCCAGCAGATTGTACTGATGCCCCGCCCGCGTCCCCCGCCGCTCGATCTCCACATGCTCGCCTGCCTTCACATGCTGGGCTTCGCGCCGTTCCTCAAAGCTGCGGAAAAACGCCGTCACCGGCACTGAAAAGGCATGGCTCAACACCTGCAGCGTCGTGAGCGAGGGCGAGGTGTTGCCATTCTCGATCTTCGACAGCATGCCGATCGACAGGCCCGTCACATTGGCCAGATCGGCCACCGTCATGCCCTGCTGGCGGCGGAAGTTCCGCACTTCCCGGCCAATCGCCGCCTCAAGATTACGCTCCGAAATCTCGCGCACGCGGTGCGGGTCCTGATCAAACGCAGGCTTGCCGCGCGGCAGGTTTTGCAGATCATCAATCTTGGCCATGCAGGTCATCCTTGTGAAAATCCCACAGGAATTTTTCACTACAGGGAAACATGCCCTGCCGCAAGTGCGCCGCTCAGATCACGGATTTCGCCGCGACTTCAAGGGCATGCAGCAACACTGCGGCGGACGAACGCGGGCCGTAGAGTGTGACATCCTCCGCGCCCTTCCGGATCAGATAGCAGCCCAGATGATCTATCACAGTCCGGCTGGCATAGCCATCGGGCAGCGTCGCCAGATCAAGGTTCGACAGCCGCTGAAACAGCGCTACCAGCCCCGTGCCCGACAGATCAAGCCGCACCCAGGCATCCGTCTGCTCGGTGATCGACGCCGCATCCCCGAAGATGGATTTCAGATGCGCCGCGATATCCTCGTGGCTGCCAAAGGGCGCCTCCACGAACCACATCGCAGGTGCCACCCAAAAAGCGCCGTAAGGTTCCCCAACCTCGGCCCGGGCGGGCGCAGGCAGCGGCACCTTGGCCGCTTTGGCCGCCCTGGCCACATCTTTTTCCCGCCCATGCCGGGTCGCGACCGACGCCAGGGCCACATCGGCACGCTCCGCCATCCGGTAGGGGCCGATGGTCACCACCACTGGCACGGTATCGCCAAGAGCCGTCGTCTGATGCCATGCACTACCCACGCAGACGCTCCCCTTCAGGATCAAAGAAATGGGGGCTGACGATATCCACCATCGTATCCGTCCCGGTCAGGAAGTTCACCGCCCGCATCCGGTGGCCGATCTTCTGATCCCCGCCTTTCAGATAGCCCAGCGCGATGTCGCAGCCGACATGCGGTGAATAGACCTTGGATGTCAGCCACCCCCCGTCACTCGCCAGTTCCACGGGTGCTCCGATCTCCATGAAATGACTGCCCGCCGACAGGCTGCCCGCCGGATCGACCGGTTTCACGCCCACCAGACGATAGTCGCCTTCGCGCACCATCCCCTCGCGCTGGCTCAGCACCATGCCGATGGAGTCCTTCTTTTTCGACACCATCTTGCCCAACCCCATGTGCAGCGCTGATGACTGCCCATTCAACTCATTCCCCGCCACATGACCCTTCTCAACCCGCATCACGCCCAAGGCCTCGGTCCCGTAAACCACGGCATCAAACTCTGCCCCGGCCTCGACCAGCCGCCGGATCAGCGCATCGCCGTAGCGTGTGGGCACCGCAATCTCATAGGCCAGCTCGCCCGAGAAAGAGATGCGGAACAGCCGCGCCCGCAAGCCCCCCACTGTGATGTTGCCCGCCCCCATGTAAGGGAATGCCGCATCCGAGATGTCCTGATCCACCAGTTTCTGCAGCAGTTTGCGCGCATTCGGCCCCGCAACCGAAAACTGCGCCCAGGCCTCCGTCGTGCTGATCAGCTGCACATCCATATCCGGCCACAGGCACTGGCGGCAGAACTCCAGATGCCGGAACACCGTCACCGCATTGGCCGTGGTGGTGGTCATCACATATTCATGCTCCCCCATCCGCGCCGTGGTGCCGTCGTCAAAGACGATCCCGTCTTCGCGCAGCATCAGGCCATAGCGGCATTTGCCGACGGCCAGGGTACTGAACGTATTGGCATAGACCCGGTCCAGAAACGCCCCCGCATCGGTGCCCTGAATATCGATCTTGCCCAGTGTGGTCACATCGCAAATCCCGACCGAGCGGCGCGTCGCCAGCACCTCGCGGTCCACCGATTGCCGCCACGTCGTCTCACCCGCCTTCGGCAGCCACTGTGTCCGCAGCCAGTTGCCGACCTCGACAAAGACTGCACCCTGTTCCTCGGCCCATTTGTGCGACGGCGTCAGCCGGAATGGCTTGAACTCGCGGCCCCGTGACCGCCCCGCCAGCGCCCCCAACGCCACAGGCGTATAAGGCGGGCGGTAGATCGTGGTCCCCGTCGCCGGGATCGACTGGCCCGTCAGTTCCGCCATGATCGCCAGACCCAGCACATTGCCCGTCTTGCCCTGATCCGTCGCCATCCCCAGCGTCGTGTAGCGTTTCAGATGCTCAACAGCGGTAAAGTTCTCCTGATGCGCCAGCTTGATATCCTTGACCGTCACATCGTTCTGCTGGTCGATCCAGGCCCGCCCCTTGCCCGACAGCACATGCCACAGCGGCGTGAT
>JAAFHS010000373.1 GCA_013298485.1 Rhodobacterales bacterium | reverse complement strand
GAGGAGGCAGCCTTTTGTCGGTGTCGGATTCAGGGCTGTGGCTGCGGCAAGGGGCGGAGGACGGACAGACGGTGATCCAGGCGCTGCGGTCGAACGCGGACGGGACAGAGCTGTTCCAGGTGACGTTCATCAATTTCGGCACGGACGGTCTGCCGACCCAGCGGATCGAGGCGGCATCGGCGCGGCTGGAGCGGGGCGGCTGGATGCTGGACGACGCAAAGACATGGAATCTGACGGGTACAAACCCGGAAACGGCGGCTGTCGTGGCACCCGCGGGCGCGCAATTGCCGTCGGATCTGACACCGGATTCGATCCGCGACAGTTTCGGCACGCCATCGGCCATCCCGATCTGGGAGCTGCCCGCCTATATCGCGGGTCTTGAAAAAGCGGGCTTTTCGGCGCGCAGCCACCGGGTCTGGTTCCAGATGGAACTGGCATTGCCGTTGCTGCTGGCCGCGATGGTGCTGGTGGCGGCAGGTTTCACGATGCGGCATGCACGGTTCGGCAAGACCGGCACGATGGTGATGTTGGCGATGTTGAGCGGATTCCTGATATTCTTTATCAGAAATTTCGCGCAAGTTCTTGGCGAGAATGGACAAATCCCGATTGCTATTGCCGCCTGGACACCCCCGGTCGCCGCCATCCTGTTCAGCCTTGGATTGCTTTTGCATCTGGAGGATGGCTGATGTGGCGGCAGGCCTTCATCCTCGTCTGTCTGCTGCTGCCGTTTCTTGGCGGTTTTGGTGCATGGGCACAGGACCGGGCCGCGCTGGTGGCGGACAGCGTATCGATTGCCAATGACAGACAGCTGATCGCTGAGGGCGGGGTCGAGATCTTTTACAAGGGTGCGCGCCTGCGGGCGACACGCATCGTCTATGACCGCAGCACGGACCGGCTGCTGATCACCGGGCCGATCGTGCTGGAGGAAGAGGGCGGTACGATCGTTTTCGCGGATCAGGCGGATTTGCGGACAGACCTGACGGAAGGCATCCTGACATCGGCGCGGCTGGTTCTGGACCAGCAGTTGCAGCTGTCCACGGCCGAGCTGCAACGGATCGGGGGACGCTACACGCAACTGGGCCGCACGGTGGCGTCAAGCTGCAAAATCTGTGCGGGCAGCACGACACCGACCTGGGAGATCAGGGCAAGCCGGGTTGTGCATGATGAGGTCGAGCGGCAGATTTACTTTGACAATGCGCAGTTCCGTGTGGCTGGCGTGCCGGTATTCTATATCCCGCGGCTGCGTCTGCCGGATCCGACGCTGGACCGGGCCACGGGTTTTCTGTTTCCGACAGCACGGGTGACATCGCGGTTGGGGTCAGGGCTGAAGCTGCCGTACTTCATCGCGTTGGGCGCGCGCCGCGATCTCACCCTGACACCGTATCTGACGACAGGCGGCGCGCGGTCGGTCGAGTTGCGCTATCGCGAGGCGTTCCGTACCGGTGGGATCGTGATTGACGGTGCCCTGTCACATGACGATCTGGTGGCGGGGCGGCGCGGATATCTGCTGGCGCGGGGGGCCTTTGTGCTGCCGCGCGACTTTGTGCTGACGTTCCGGGGCGAAGTGGTGAGCGATCCGGCCTATTTGCTGGATTACGGGATTTCGGGCGAGGACAGGCTGGACAGCCGGATCGAGGTCACCCGCACGCGGCGCAACGAATACATCATCGGGCGGATCATCGGCTTCAATTCCATCCGCGAGGGCGATATCAATTCGAACTTGCCATCCCTGGTGACGGACCTGACTTTCCACCGCCGCTTTTCAGGCGGGCCTTTGGGGGGCGAGGCGGGGTTGCGGTTCCAGACCCACACGCACCGGCGGTCATCCGACAGCACGATTGATGCGGACGGTGACGGGATCAGCGACGGTCGTGATGTGGCGCGGGCGTCGGTGCGGCTGGACTGGCGGCGCAGCTGGACCCTGCCATCGGGCATCGAGGCGACAGTGGCGGCGGAAGGGTCTGCCGATTTCTACACGATTTCGCAGGATGCGCTGTTTGCGGGCAGCACGACGCGCACCCATACCGCTATTGCGACCGAGCTGCGCTGGCCATGGAGCAAGACCGGCCGGAGTGGTGTCAGCCATGTGATCGAGCCTGTGGTGCAGCTGGTCGTGGCCCCGCGGTCGACGGACGCCGTGCCGAACGAGGATTCGGTGCTGGTGGAGTTTGACGAGGGCAATCTGTTCGCGCTGGACCGTTTTCCGGGATCGGATGATGTGGAACGGGGGTTCCGGGCGAATGTGGGGGTGACCTACACGCGCTATGATCCGGCGGGCTGGACGCTGGGGTTTGCATTGGGCCGGGTGATCCGGGATGAAGACCTGGGCCAGTTCGGGGTGGCATCCGGCCTGGATGGCGCGTCATCGGATTGGTTGGCGGCGGTGCAGGTGGCCCTGCCCGACGGCTTTTTGCTGACGCATCGCAGCGTCTTTTCCAATGATTTCGACATCACCAAATCCGAAACCCGCATTGATGTGGCGCGCGATCGGTTCGGTCTTGGGGCGTCTTATATTGCGGCGATCCCGGATCCGGCTGAAAACCGCACCAACCGTTTGTCGGAACTGACGTTTGACGCGAGCTATGCCTTTGCCAGCGGCTGGACCGGGAAGGCCTCAGGCCGCTATGATCTGGAATCGGCGAGCGGGACGCTGGCAGGGTTGGGGCTGGTCTACAGCAACGAATGCATCTCGGTTGATGTTTCGCTCTCGCGTCGGTTCACGTCATCGACTAATGTGCAGCCGAGCACGGATTTCAACCTTTCGGTGGATCTTGTCGGCTTTGGCAGTGGAACGAAGGCAGGACCCGCCCGGGTGTGCCGCAATTAGATGGCAAAGGGGCGGAGGGGGCAGATGATGAATGTGACACGGTGGGTCATGGCAGCGGCGGTCGGCATGATGCTGGCTGGACCGGTGGCGGCACAGGATAACCCGTTCTCGGCACGCCTGTATGTGGGTGACAAGGTCATCACTAATTATGAGCTGCAGCAGCGGGCGCTGTTTCTGACATTGCTGCGGGCACCGGGTGATCCGGAAGCCCAGGCGCTGGAGGCGCTGATTGACGACAAGCTGCGCATCATCGAGGCGGAAAAGTTCGACCTTGAAGTGACGCCCGAGCAATTGCAGGCGGGGCTGGAGGAATTTGCGGGCCGCGCGAACCTGACGGCAGAGCAATTCGTCGCGGCGTTGGCACAAGGCGGGGTGGAAGCGCAGACCTTTCGCGATTTCGTCGAGGCGGGGCTGATCTGGCGCGAGATCATCCGGGGCAAATACGGCAGCACGGTCACGATCACCGAGGCGGAAGTGGACCGGGCGCTGGCGGGCACGGCCAAGGAAACGGCGATCCGGCTGCTGCTGTCGGAACTGGTGTTGCAGGTCCAGCCGGGGGCGGAGGCGGCAACACTGGCGCGGGCGCGGGAGATCAGGGACGGGGTGATCGCGGGGGGCAGTTTCGCATCGGCGGCGCGGCA
>JAAFHS010000372.1:2743-3476 GCA_013298485.1 Rhodobacterales bacterium | reverse complement strand
CCAGATTCTGCCACATCCGCACATTCATCGCAGGCGTCGCCAGCACGCGCGTATCCGTCGCCAGCAGCAGTGTGGACGCCAGATCATCCGCGCGGCCACCCGCCATCTTGGCCAGCAGGTCCGCCGTCGCCGGGGCCACCACGATCAGATCGGCCACCCGGGACAGCTGAATATGCCCCATCTCGGCTTCATCCGTCAGATCGAAAAGATCGGTATAGACCTTTTCCTCCGCCAACGCCGCCACCGACAGAGGTGTGACAAATTCCGTCGCGGCCTTGGTGAGAACCGGCGTGACCGCCGCCCCGCGTTCGCGCAAGCGCCGGATCAGGTCCAGCGATTTATACGCCGAAATCCCGCCGCCGATGATCAGAAGTATCCGCTTGCCCGCCAGCATCCTGCCACCCGTCAGCCATTCCTGACGGATGGTGTAGGGCCGTCAGACGCCGAACTCAAGGTTCACAGGAAATGCTGCACTTCGCGTGTCTGCGTTTCCAGGCTGCGGCGCATCTTGGCGAATGCCGCCGCTTCCAGCTGCCGCACCCGTTCCTTGGAAAGGCCCAGCTCCTGCCCCAGGCTTTCCAGTGTGCGCTGCTCTTCGCGCAGCTTACGCTCCGCCACGATATAGCGTTCGCGCGGGTTCAGGCTCTGCATCGCTTTCACCAGCCAGGTCCGCAGATGCGCCTGGTCATGCGCGCCCTCCACCACTTCAGCCGCCTGCGCAGAATCGTCCTCC
>JAAFHS010000372.1:0-2733 GCA_013298485.1 Rhodobacterales bacterium | reverse complement strand
TCATCGTCGGCCGATTGCGTGGCGTTCAGCGAAAAGTCAGACCCCGACAGCCGCCCCTCCATCATCTCCACATCCGCCAGCGGCACACCCACTTCGGATGCCACCATCTGGCGCAGCTGATGACTGTCCAGCTGCTCACCGCGTTGCGAGGCCTCGCGCTCCAGTTTCGCCTGCACCCGGCGAAGGTTAAAGAACAGGCTTTTCTGGCTGCTGGTGGAACCCGTGCGCACCATCGACCAGTTGCGCATCACATAGTCCTGAATGCTCGCCTTGATCCACCACACCGCATAGGTTGAAAACCGCACGCCCCGGTCGGGATCAAACTTCTCCGCCGCCTTCATCAGGCCAAGGCTCGCCTCCTGGATCAGGTCGTTCATCGGCGCGCCATAGCGGCGGAATTTGGCCGCCATCGAAATCGCAAGGCGCATGTAGGCTGTGACAAGGCGGTGCAGCGCTGCCTCGTCGCGCTGATCCCGCCAGGCATAGGCCAGGCGCAATTCGGTTTCGGCATCCAGCAGTTCCGCCTTCATCGCTTGGCGGGACATCGTTTGATCGTTATATCCGTCGAGTGCCATGCTTAACCCCCAGCCAGAAATGTGATCGGCATTATTTACCGGTTATCAGTTCTACGAGGCCCGCTCTTGACCGGATCAAAAACAAATCTAGGCACCCTGACGTTGGTGATCGGTGGGGCGCGGTCAGGCAAGTCACGCTTTGCTGAAGGGCTGATTGCGGCCACATCCCGCGCAAAACACTATATCGCAACGGCGGAAGCCTGGGATGATGAGATGCGCGCCCGCATCGCGCAGCACCGCACCGACCGCGGCGATGACTGGACCACGGTGGATGCCCCGCGCGACCTGTGCACCGCCCTCGCCGCCGTGCCGCAGGATGCGGCGCTGCTGATTGATTGTGCCACGCTCTGGCTGACCAATCATATGCTCGCAGACAGCGATCTTGACGCCGAAACCACCTCTCTGCTGCGGGCCCTCTCCGCCTGCCCCGCGCCCGTTGTCATCGTCACCAACGACGTCGGCGGCGGCATCGTTCCCGATAACGCGCTCGCCCGCCGTTTCCGCGATGCCCAAGGGCGGCTGAACCAGCAGCTTGCCGCGCAGGCCAACCTCGTGGTCACCGTCATCGCAGGCCTGCCCCTCGTTCTGAAAGGACAGTTGCCATGACGCGCCTCTGGTGGGTTCGCCATGGCCCGACGCATGAGAAAACCTTTGTCGGCTGGCGCGATGTGCCCGCTGACCTGTCCGATCACGCCCGCATTGCCCGCCTGTCCGCGCATCTGCCCACGGGTGCGCGCCTCATCTCCTCCGATCTGTCCCGCGCCAGCACCACCGCCGATGCCTTGGGCACCGGTCGCCGCCGCCTGCCCGACGATCCCGCCTTGCGCGAGTTCAATCTTGGCGACTGGGACGGCAAGCACTTTACCGAAGTTGCCGACAGCCACCCCACCCTCAGCCGCCAGTATTGGGAAGACCCCGGTCACCATGCCCCCCCGAATGGCGAAAGCTGGAATGCCGTCACCATCCGCGTCAACGCTGCCGTCGATGTGCTGCTCCAAAGCCATCACGGCGACATCATCATCGTCGCCCATGTCGGCGTCATCCTGACGCAGGTGCAGCGTGCCCTGAGCCTGACAGCCTATCAGGCCCTGGCCCACAAGATCGACAACCTGTCCGTGACAACCCTTGTCCATGACGCAGGCAGGTGGCGCGCCGCGGCGATCAATCATCTGCCCTGACCTTGGCCCGATTGCATCTGCGCCCCGCTGCCGTTAGGCATCTTCCGTCACAGCTACAGGTGCCCATCATGTCCTACACCCTTGTCATCGGCGATCGCGGCTATTCCAGCTGGTCCCTGCGCGGCTGGCTGCTGTTTGCCGCCTTCGGCATTCCCGTCACCACCAGATCCGCCCGTCTTTACACGGATGAGCTGGCCACCATGCTGCGCCCCTATGCCCCTGCCAAGACCGCCCCCACGCTGGTGATCGACGACACCCTGGTCGTGATGGAAACCGCCGCGATTGCCGAGGAACTCGCCTCCCGCCACCCGGCTGCCGCGATCTGGCCCCAGGACCCCGCCGCCCGCGCCGTGGCCCGGTCGCTCGCTGCCGAAATGCACGCAGGCTTTGTCGCCCTGCGCAGCCATTGCCCGATGAACCTGCGCGTCAGCTATACCGATTGCGCGCCCCCCGAGGCCGTCCTCGCCGATCTTGCCCGGCTTGAGATGATCTGGGCCTGGGCGCGGCAGACCACCCGTTCAACCACCCCCTGGCTCTGTGGCGACTATTCCGCCGCCGATGCCTTTTTCGCCCCCGTCGCCGCCCGCATCGCAGGCTATAACCTGCCCGTCAGCGCCGCAGCGCAGGCCTATGTCAACGCCCACCTTCACCACCCCGCCTTCCGCCAGTGGCGCGCCATGGGTCTGATCGATGGCGCCGATCAGGACACCTACCGCCGCACCTATCCCACGCGTCCCTGGCCCGGCCCGGCCCCCCTGGCCGCAAAAGCCGTGACCGGCGCGCAGGCCGAAAACACCGCCTGCCCCTATTCCGGCGATCCCGTCACCCATGTCCTTGAAATTACGGGCCGCCGCATCGGGTTCTGCAATGCCTTCTGCCGCGATAAAACCGTCGCCGACCCCGCCGCCTGGCCAAAGTTCATGGCCCTTTACCAATCGTAAACCATTCCACCTTACCCCGTTAACCAAGGTAAACGGGGA
>JAAFHS010000371.1 GCA_013298485.1 Rhodobacterales bacterium | reverse complement strand
TGAGGGGAGAAAAGGCTGGTGTCCTGCGTCAGACGATAGCCCGCAAAGCTGTGCCCGCGCCCGCCCCGCCAGATCAGATCAGCCTGCCAGTCAGCATCATCGGCATCCGCCTGCACGGTCAGGCCAGACGGTCCGCGCTGATACAGCGGCAAGTGGTTCGCGCGGTCGGCCAGCGGCACACCCGCCCAATTGAACCCGCCCGCAATGCCCGCAGGTATTAGGACTTCGTCGCGCAGGATGTGGTCGAACCGTTTGCCGGTCGCAGCCTCCATCACATGGCCAAGCAGGATGTAGTTCAGGTTGGCATAGGCAAAATAGTGGCCGGGCCTGCGCCCCGAGATTGCCTTTGGCCGATCCGCGATGAACTGCAGCAGGTTTTCGCCGGGATCCACGATGTATCCGGCGTGATCGGTCAACCCCGACACATGCGCCAACAGATGCCGCAGCGTTACCGGATGCCTGCGCAAGGCATCAGGGGCATCGGTCCAGTGCAGCAGGCTGCAGATATCGGCATCAAGTGCGATGTCACCGCGCACGGCCAATCCACAGGCAGCCCGTGCCGTTGCGCACTTTGCGATGGACGCCATGCGCAACCGCACCGTGGGATCATCAAGGGATGCGCCATCCGGCGTGATGCGGCCCGTCACAAAGGCCTGTGTGCCGCCATCGGGTGCAATCGCCGCATAGCCCGCGTTCAGATAGCCGCCTGCACCGACAAGGTGGCGCATCCGGTCCATCATCAGATGATGGCCTTTTCCAGATAGGGCCTGCCTGCGGCGATGCGGTCAAATCCAAGTGGGGACAGATCGAGTGTGCGGTATTCACCATATGTCAGCCATTCCGCCATGCCGCGCCCCATGGCGGGGGATTGCTGCAGGCCATGGCCGGAAAAGCCGTTCAGGAAATGGAAATTCTTAACGCCTGAATGCGGCCCGATGATCGCGTTCTGATCCAGCGTGTTCATGTCGTAATGCCCGGTCCATTCGCGCTGCACCTTGATCGCCTCGAACGCGGGGATGCGGGTGGCGAGGGCGGGCCAGATATGATCCTGCCACAGGGCATGATCCATCTCGAAGTCATCGAAATCGACCGCCGGGTCGTCATCGGTATGCCCGCCCGCCATATAGGTCGTCCGGCCATCCTGCCGCACATGGACCCCTGACGGATCAATCGTCAGCGGCAGGTCGCGGTCCAGCGGGGTTTCGGCGGAGAAGACCCAAGTATAGCGTTTGCGCGGCTCAACGGGGATTTCGATGCCGGCCATGCGGGCGGTTTTGGCCCCGCGCGTGCCGGTTGCATTCACGACCTGCCCGCAGGCGATGATCTGACCCGAGGAAAGGGTGACACTGTCCACGCGGGTGCCGGCCGCGTTGCGGTTGATGGCAGCAACTTCGTTCGCCACGTATTCAACACCGCGTTCGCGGGCAGATTTGCGCCACCAGTCAAAGACCGTGATGCCGTCGAAGTACCCTTCATCCACCGTATTGATGCTGCCCAGCGTCAGGTCATCGACATGGTAAAACGGATAGGCGGCCTTGATCTGATCCGGGGTCATCAGCCGCGTGGCGGCACCTGCGGCGACCTGCACCTTATGGCTTTCGCGCAAGGTCTCGGCGAAGGCATCGGTATCGGCGAGGTACATGTAGCCGTAGTTCTGGATTTTCAGATGCGGCACACGCGGATCGTTGCCCATGAAACGGGGCAGGTTCTGAATGAACTCCGCGCCGAACTGGGAAATCTGCACGTTCAGCGCGGATGAAAACTGCTGGCGGATGCAGGAATTGGTATGGCCCGTGCCGGAGAATTCATAGGTCGGATCGCGTTCGATGACGAGGATCGTGCCGTTGAAATCGGGATTGTCGGTCAGAAACCAGGCGGTCGATGACCCCATGATCGCGCCACCGATAATGATGATGTCATAGGCGGATTTGCGGGGCGTGTCGTGTTTCAGCGGCGTGGCCATTTGGCGTGGTCTCTTGGTGGCGGGCATCGGGGATGGCCGTATGTGACAGGACCGCGCCGCTGCGTCCAGTGCCTTCAGACGGGTGGCACGCGGGCCATCCACCGGGCCGCATAGGCGGCATGATCCGGTGGTCTTGCAACGGGCGGCGCATCTGTTGCCTGCGCCGCACGCGGCCCCGTGACCAGCAACGCAGCCCCGCGCGCAGTGCCCGTGGCCCCTTCGGACGGGATCACGGGGCAGCCGGTGGCGGCAGACAGCATCTGCAGATAGGGCAGGTTGCGGGCAAAGGGGCCCTCGACGACAATCGCGCCCTGATGACCGATCAGCGTCAGACAGCGCGTCGTGACGAGGGCGAGGTAGAAGGCGACGGCGGCCGTGCGCTGCCCGCTGCCAACCGGGGGTTCTGCAGGGTGCCATCCCATCAGGTGGCCCCGGAACGGGCCGGTGTCCGGCACGACGGCGGGGAACAGCATGATGTCATCTGACAGGACGGCGGCGATATCGGCGGCGGTCGGGGGGACGGTGGCCCCCCGCAGCGCAAGATCATGTTCGCGCCCCCCCATGAAGCGGGCGGATGGCACGGGCTGACCCAGGGCGCTGACGTTGATCAGGGTATCCTTCGCCGCGTCCAGCGGCACGGGTGCGGCACCGATCGCCATGGCGATGCACCATGTGCCGGTGGAGACGACGGAAAACGGTGGCTGGCGCGACAGGATATGGGGCAGCAGGGAGGCGTTGGAATCGTGGATGCCGCAGGTGACGGGGGTGGCGGGGGGTAGGCCGGTGACGGCGGCAATTGCCGGCAGGACGGTGCCCAGCACATCCTGCGATTGCCGGGCGGGGGCGATTTTACCTGCGACGCCGAGGCGGGCGACAAGGCTGGAAAACCGTGCCGCACCAGGCACCCAGAGGTCGGTATGACAGCCGAGTGAGGTGACATCGGTGGCCAGCGCGCCCGTCAGCAGATAGCCCCAGTACTGGGGATAGGTCACGATATGGGCGACGCGGGCGTTCAGGCCCAGATCGGTGTGAAATTGCCAGTGGAATTGCGCCCCGAGGTTGAGGCCAAGCGGCAGGCGGGGAGAGCCGGTCTCGGCAAAGGGCGGGCGGATCGCATCATAGGCGGCGGCAGTGTCCTGCGGACCGGGATGTTCGTAATCGAGCACCGGGGCGGCGAGATTGCCATCCTTATCCAGCAAGGCGGCACAGGCCCCGTGCGTGGTGATCGAAATGGCGTCAATCCCATGGTCGCGGTGCAGATCGCACAATGCGCCCAGCAGAAAGTCCCAATGCCCGGCCACATCGAAATGCGGATAGGGCGGTGCGGGCTGCACTGTATTGGGCCGCGTGACGACGGCCAGTTCGGCAAGGTCTGCTGCACGGACAATGGCCAGTTTGGCATTGGTCTTGCCGATGTCGATGACGGCAATGTGGCGCGTCATGGCATGTGAAAGACAGGCAGCAGCGGGCTGGCGAGGGGCGAGTTGTCGGGATTGGTTTCCATCAGATCGGCCATGTAGGCCCACC
>JAAFHS010000370.1 GCA_013298485.1 Rhodobacterales bacterium | reverse complement strand
TCAGCTGGGCAACTTTGGGCACCGCAGCCTTTGCCACAGGCTGCACGATTGTCAGGCTGGGGGCCGTCACTGGTTGTGCTTTGGCGGCAGGTGGGGCCTTTGCGGTCGCGGGTTTTGCCGCAACCTTCGGCGCAGGTTTTGCAGCAGGCTTTGGTTTGGCAGCTGCGGTCGCTGTGGGCTTTTTGACGGCAGCCGGTGCCTTCTTTGCGGGTGGTGCGTCGGTCATCTGATGGCCTTTATGTGAATGATTTGGCGCAGATTAGCCACAAGATCGAAACAAAGCCATCAAAACTGATGCGCATCCCCGGATTGCAAAAAGGCGCATCCGAAGATGCGCCTTTCCATGTCTTTACCGACCCTTCAATGTGCGGTTTGACCCATGCCCGCCGCATCGGCGGCGGCCTTGCGGGCGGCGGCGGCGGCCTCTTCGGCGGCCTCGTCCCATTCCACGGGTTCGGGTGCGCGCACCAGCGCGTGTTCCAGAACCTCGCGCACATGCGACACCGGGATGATCGTCAGCCCCTGTTTCACGTTATCGGGGATTTCGGTCAGAGCCTTGGCGTTTTCCTGCGGGATCAGCACCGTTTTGATGCCGCCGCGCAGGGCCGCCAGCAGCTTTTCCTTCAAGCCGCCGATGGGCATCGCATTGCCGCGCAACGATACTTCACCCGTCATGGCGATGTCACGCCGCACCGGAATGCCCGTCAGCACCGAGACGATGGAGGTGACCATGGCAAGGCCCGCTGACGGCCCGTCCTTGGGTGTGGCCCCGTCCGGCACATGGACATGGATATCCATGGTTTCGAACTTGGGTGGTTTCACCCCGATGGAAGGACTGATCGAGCGGACATAGCTGCTGGCGGCCTCGATGGATTCCTTCATCACATCGCCGAGTTTGCCAGTGGTCTTCATCCGGCCCTTGCCCGGCAGGCGCAGCGCCTCGATCGACAGCAACTCACCCCCGACCGATGTCCAGGCAAGGCCTGTCACGACACCGACCTGATCTGTCAGCTCTGCCAGCCCATAGCGGTGCCGTTTGACGCCGAGGAAACCTTCCAGCTTGTCCGGCGTCACCTCAACCACTTTGGATGTGCCTTTCACGATTTCGGTCACGGCCTTGCGGGCCAGTTTCGCGATTTCGCGTTCAAGGTTGCGCACGCCCGCCTCGCGCGTGTAGGTGCGGATCATTTCCAGCAGCGCGTCATCGGTGATCTTGAACTCACCCTTTTTCAGGGCGTGGTTCGCGATCTGCTTGGGGATCAGGTGACCCTTGGCGATCTCGCGCTTTTCATCCTCGGTGTAGCCCGCCAGCGGAATGATCTCCATCCGGTCCAACAGCGGCGAGGGCATGTTATAGCTGTTCGCCGTGGTCAGGAACATCACGTTGGACAGATCGTATTCGACCTCCAGGTAGTGGTCGACAAAGGTTGCGTTCTGTTCGGGATCCAGCACCTCCAGCATGGCGGATGCCGGATCGCCGCGGAAATCATTGCCCATCTTGTCGATTTCATCGAGCAGGATCAGCGGGTTGGTGGTTTTCGCCTTTTTCAGCGCCTGAATGATCTTGCCGGGCATGGAGCCGATATAGGTGCGCCGGTGGCCGCGGATTTCGGACTCGTCGCGCACACCGCCAAGCGAGATGCGGATGAATTCGCGTCCCGTGGCCTTGGCGACCGACCGGCCAAGCGAGGTCTTGCCGACGCCGGGCGGGCCGACGAGGCACAGGATCGGGCCTTTGAGTTTGGTCGACCGGGCCTGTACGGCCAGATATTCGACAATGCGTTCCTTGACCTTTTCAAGGCCATAATGGTCGGCATCCAGCACCTTTTGCGCATGACCAAGGTCTTTTTTCATGCGCGATTTGACGCCCCATGGCACGCCGAGCAGCCAATCAAGGTAGTTGCGCACGACCGTCGCCTCGGCCGACATCGGCGACATCGATTTCAGCTTCTTCAGCTCGGCCTCGGCCTTTTCGCGGGCGTCCTTGGAAAGGGCGGTCTTGGCGATGCGGGCCTCAAGCTCGGCCACTTCGTTCTGGCCTTCCTCGCCGTCGCCCAGTTCCTTCTGAATGGCCTTCATCTGCTCATTCAGATAATATTCACGCTGCGTCTTTTCCATCTGGGTCTTGACGCGGGTCTTGATCTTTTTTTCGACCTGCAGCACGGACATTTCGCCCTGCATATGGCCATAGACCCGCTCCAGCCTGTCGGCGACAGACAGGGTTTCCAGAAGGGCCTGCTTTTGGGCGACTTCGATGCCAAGGTGCCCCGAGACAAGGTCGGCCAGCCGTGCGGGTTCGCGGGTGTCGGAGACGGCGGACAGCGCCTCTTCGGGGATGTTCTTCTTGATCTTGGCGTAGCGTTCGAATTCTTCGCCGACGGCGCGGACCAGCGCATCCACCGAGGGCTGATCGCCCATCAATTCGGACAGAATTTCGGCATGCGCCTCAAAGAAGTTGGGATTGGGCACGAAATCGGTGATCTTCACCCGTGCGCGGCCTTCGACCAGCACTTTGACCGTGCCATCGGGCAATTTCAGCAATTGCAGGACGTTGGCCAGCACGCCGATACGGTAGATACCGTCGGTGGCAGGATCGTCAACGGTGGGGTCGATCTGGGATGACAGCAGGATCTGCTTGTCGTCCTGCATGACCTCTTCCAATGCGCGGACCGATTTTTCGCGCCCCACGAACAGCGGCACGATCATCTGCGGAAACACGACAATGTCGCGCAAGGGAAGGACGGGGTAGCTTTGCGAGAGTTGATCGCTCATCACGTATCCTTACATTCGGCGGAAGGTCTGGCCCCGATGATCGGCAGCGCGAAAACCTTCCCCACAGGCTGTTATATCTGGTGTTGCATTCGGGGGGTGTCAACCACCCCTTGTTGCAAGGCCAATCACATCTCATCATGCCTTTGCCTCGGGCGGCCCGCAAGTCAGGAATATCCAGTATTTTCTGGGTCTGATGCCACAATCCGGCCTAGAGGGGGTCAATATCCCCAACGGCCCGCATCGCATGGAAGTCGGCGACGAATGCCGCCAGCCGCCCCGCCGCAATCGCCCCCCTCAGGCCCTGCATCAGGACCTGATAGTAGTGCAGGTTATGCCAGGTCAGCAGCATCGATCCGATGATCTCATCCGCCTTGATGACGTGGTGCAGATAGGCGCGGGAGTAGTTGCGGCAGGCGGGGCAGGTGCAGGTTTCATCCAACGGGCGCGGGTCGTCCTTGTGGCGGGCGTTTTTCAGGTTGATCTGGCCGCGTGGTGTCCAGCCTTGGGCGGTGCGCCCGGAACGGGAGGGGAGCACGCAATCCATCATGTCGATGCCGCGTTCGACGGCGCCCACGATGTCATCGGGTTTACCGACACCCATCAGGTAGCGCGGCTTATCTGCAGGCAGGAAGCCGGGCGCATAGTCGAGGACAGAAAACATCGCCTCCTGCCCCTCGCCCACGGCCAAGCCCCCAACGGCATAGCCGTCAAAGCCGATCGC
>JAAFHS010000037.1 GCA_013298485.1 Rhodobacterales bacterium | reverse complement strand
GATCAAATACGCAGCGAATGCGTTTCTGGCGACGAAGATCACCTTTATCAACGAAATCGCGGCTTTGTGCGAAAAGGTGGGGGCGGATATCAAGGCGGTGTCCAAGGGCATGGGCATGGACGGGCGCATCGGCAACAAGTTCCTGCATGCGGGGCCAGGCTATGGCGGGTCGTGCTTTCCGAAGGATACCAAGGCCCTGGCGCGGATCGGGCAGGATCATGCGGTGCCGATGCAGATCGTGGAGACGGTCATCAAGGTGAATGACGAGATCAAGCGCCGGATGATCGACAAGATCGAAGACCTGTGTGGCGGCGATGTGCGCGACAAGACGATCGTGGTGCTGGGCGTGACGTTCAAGCCCAACACGGATGATATGCGCGATGCGCCATCATTGACGATTGTGCCTGCGCTTGTTGGGGCGGGAGCGAAGGTGCGGGTGGTGGACCCGGAAGGGCGGCGCGAGGGTGAAGGGCTGCTGCCGGGGGTCGTGTGGTCGGACAACCCCTACGGGGCGGCGCAGGGTGCGCATCTGGTGGTGATCCTGACGGAATGGAACGAGTTTCGTGCGCTGGACCTGGGGCGGATGGCACGGAAGATGGCAACCGCGCGCATGGCTGATCTGCGCAACATCTATGATCCGGATGAGGCGCGGGCGGCTGGGTTCACGGATTATGTGGGGGTTGGGCGGTAGGTTTTCGTATTGGATGCGATGGTGAAGGGGTGTTTTGAGCCCGTTGTAGACCTTCCGTTGTCCTAACGGAGGGCGTGGCCCGGCGGGCTTCGCCCTCGACTCCCGGCCAAGAATAGCGGATCGAATGGCCCCTCCGCCCGAGTATCTACGGCATATGCCGCTGTCCCCTGCGGCGGTGTTGCAGCATTTCGGCCATGATCGACAGCGCAATTTCGGGCGGGGTGATGGCGCCGAGGTCAAGGCCTGCAGGGGCACGGACGGCATCAAGGCGGTCTTGCGGCGCATCGGTCAGCCGCGCGCGCAGGGCTGCCATCTTGCGGCGGCTGCCGACGAAGGCGAGGTAGGGCGCATCAGTGCCAAGGGCCGCACGCAAGGCGGCCTCGTCGCCTTTGCCTTGGGTGGCCACCACGATGTAGGGGGTCTGGGTGAGGCGGGTCAGATCATAGCCTGCAAGGGTGGGCAGGCCCGCGAAGCCCGCAAGTTCAGCCTCGGGCGCGCAGGCGGTGACGGCAAAGTCGAACTGCGGGGCGAGGGCGGCAAGCGCATGGGCCACGGGGCTGGCCCCGCAGATCAGAAGCATCGGGCGCGGGATGACGGGTTCGATGAAGATATCCATCGTGCCGCGGCTGGGGCACATCGAACGCGCAAAACGGATGCCGTCCCGCGTCTGCCCGGGCGTGACACCATGGGCGGCGAGGACGTCTTCGGGGCTGACGGAAATCAGGCGGGGCTGACCGTCGGCAAGCGCCTCGCGCGCGGCCTTCAGGACGGCGCCGCGGGCGCAGCCGCCGCCGATCCAGCCTTCGGTCAGGGTGCCATCGGCACGGATCACGGCCTTGGCCCCGGCCTTGGCTGCGGTCACATCGACGGTGCGCACGACGGTGGCCAGGGCAAAGGCTTCGCCCGCAGCGGTCAGTTCGGCCATATGGGCGGGAATATCGCGGCTTTGCAGGGTCATGGGGTTCTCTAGAGACGGGAAAATTCAGGCTCGAGGGCGGCGAGGGCGGCCAGCGTGTTGGCGGCAGCGAAGAGATCAAGATGCGGCAGGGCGGCGGCCATGCCGGCGGCGATCGGCTGATAATCGCGCCAGCCTTTCAGGGGATTGAGCCAGATGATGCGGCAGCCCCGTTTCTTCAGCCGGGCGAGTTCGCCGTGCAGGATGTCGGGCGGATCAGTGTCAAAGCCATCGGACAGGATCACAACGACCGAGCGACCATTGACCAGCCGTTTGGCGTAGTTCGCATTGAACGCGGCCAGATTGCCGCCGATTTTCGTGCCCCCGCCGAAGCCCTGGGCCAGTAGTGACAGACGGTTGACGGCACGCAGCGCATCGGGGTCGCGCAGGGCATCGGTGATGCGCACAAGGCGGGTGTGGAAGAGATAGGCATCGGTGCTGGTATCCGCCGTCATCAGCCCCTTGAGAAAGGCCAGAAACACGCGGGCATAAACGGTCATGGAGCCTGAGACGTCAAGGATGGCGACCAGTTTCACCGGGCGTTCGGGTGCCTTGCGGCGGTGCAGGCGCAAAGGCTCCCCCCCGGTGGCAAGGCTCATGCGGATGATGCGGCGCAGATCGAGGGTGTCACCCTGTTTGGCGGCGCGTTTGCGGCGCGAGCGGCGGTCGCGGATGGCGCGGGCAAGGCGGGTGGCAGTGGCCTGCGCTGCGGCCATATCGGCGGGGGTGACCATCTCGCGCAGGTCGATCCGCATCAGATTGGCAACCTGCGACCCCGCAAGACGCCCGGTGCCGGAGTGTTCTGCGGCGCCGGTGCCGTCCGTATCCGGGCGGTCGGCGCGGCCCGTGCCTGTCGCGCCATCCTGATCCGCGACCTCTGCGCTGCGCTGACGTTCGGAAGCGGCGGCCTTGGCCTCCCCCAGCCGTTCGCGGCCCCGGTTTTGCCAGAAGGCGGTGAACAGGTCGTCAAAGCGGGCGAAATCATCGGCTGTGCTGGCGCAGACGGCTTTCAGGGCGGCGCGGGTTTCATCCGGTTCTGTCGCATTGATGGCCGCAAGGGCCGCAAGGGCGGTGCTGGTATCGGTGATGCCCTGCGCCAGGCCGTTGCTGCGCAGATGCGCCATGAAATCGGCCATCCGGTCTGTCACGCTGGTGCGGGCTGCAAAGCGCGTGACCTGCGCCATCACGCGGCCTTTCCGGCAAGGCGTTGTGCGACCTCGGTCGAGATGCCTGCGCGGTCGCCTTGGGTTTTCAGCAGGGTCACGAGGGCCGCCTGCAGGGCCACAGGATCATCGTTCAGATCATTGATGCCAAGTCCGGCAAGGGCCGCGGCGAAATCGAGGCTTTCGGCAACGCCGGGGGTCTTTTCAAGATCTTCCTTGCGCAGGGCCTGCACGAAGCCCACGATCTGGGCTGCCAGCCGTCCCTCCAGACCCGGATGATGGGCGCGCAGGATGGCCATTTCGGTGGTGCGGTCGGGGTAGTCCACATAGGTATAGATGCAGCGGCGGCGCAGGGCATCGGACAGATCGCGCGTGCCGTTCGACGTTAGGATCACGATGGGTTTGGTGGTGGCCGTGATGGTGCCAAGCTCGGGGATGGTGATCTGGTATTCGGACAGGATTTCCAGCAAGTAGGCCTCAAACTCCTCATCCGCGCGGTCAATCTCGTCGATCAGCAGGACGGGGGGGACGGGCTGGCGGATCGCCTCCAATAGTGGGCGTTGCAGCAGGAACCGGTCGGAGAAGATGCGTTCTTCGATGGCGGTGCCCGCCTCACCACTGTCTGCGGCGGCACGGATGGCGAGCAACTGACGCTGGTAGTTCCATTCATAGATTGCATGGCTGGCATCCAGCCCCTCATAGCATTGCAGGCGGATAAGGCGGGTGTCGCGCAGTGTGGCCAGGGTGCGGGCCAATTGCGTTTTGCCGACCCCCGCGGCCCCTTCCAGCAGGAGCGGGCGTTCCAGCACAAGGGCCAGATGCACGGCCATGGCAAGATCGTCGGTTGCGACGTAACCCGCCGCCCCTAGTCCCCGCTGCAATGTCCGCCAATCCGATCCCATGGCCATTTTCTGTCGATCACTATTCCAGCCGGGGGCCCCGGTCTTGCCGCCGGGGCCCCCGTTACCAAGTCACTCGTGAAGGCCCAACTGGTTTGCAATCCGCCAGATGCGCCAGTGATCATGCGGCATGTGGCTTTGCGTCAATCCGAACGACCGGAAGGCATCATGCACGGCGTTGGAGAACGCAGGCACGCCGCCGACATTGGGGCTCTCCCCCACACCCTTGGCTCCGATGGGATGGTGCGGCGAGGGCGTCTCGGTATGGTCGGTGGTGTAGTGCGGGGTTTCCCATGCGGTGGGCAGGAAGAAATCCATCAGTGTGGAGTTCATGCAATTGCCCATCTCGTCATAGGCAACCTCCTGCCCCATGGCGATGGCATAGGCTTCGGTCGCACCGCCATGCACCTGGCCTTCGATGATCATCGGGTTGATGCGGGTGCCGCAGTCATCCAGCGCATAAAAGCTGCGGATGTCGGCGACGCCGGTATCGACGTCGATGTCCATCACGCAGATATAGGCGCCGAAGGGATAGGTCATGTTGGGGGGGTCATAGTAGCTGACCGCCTCCAACCCCGGCTCCAGCCCCGGAATCGCCTGATTATAGGCGGCATAGGCGCATTCCTTCATGGTCTTGAACCGTTCGGGTACGCCTTTGACCACGAACCGGTCCACGTCCCATTCAAGGTCATTGTCGTGCACTTCCAACAGGTAGGCCGCGATCATCTGGGCTTTGGCGCGGATTTTGCGGCCTGCAAGGGCGGTGGCGGCCCCTGCGACGGGGGTGGAGCGGCTGCCATAGGTACCAAGGCCATAAGGGGCGGTGTCGGTATCGCCCTCCTCGATCGTGATCTGGTCGGCGGGAATGCCGGTTTCGGTCGCAAGGATTTGCGCGAATGTGGTCGCATGGCCCTGACCCTGGGAAATCGTGCCGAGGCGGGCGAGGGCGGAGCCTGTTGGGTGGATGCGAATCTCGCAGCTATCAAACATGCCCATGCCGAGGATGTCGCAGTTTTTCACCGGGCCTGCGCCGACGATTTCGGTGAAATGACACAGACCGATGCCCATCAGGCTGCGGGTTTTTCCGGCCTTGAAATCGGCAAGGCGGGTGGCTTGTTCGGCACGCAGTCCGGTGTAGTTGACGGCCTTTAGCGCCTTGTCCCAGGCGGTGTGATAGTCGCCGCTATCGTATTCCCAGCCAAGGGCGGACTGGTAGGGAAACTGATCCTTGCGGATGAAGTTGATGCGGCGCAACTCGGCTGCGTCCATGTTCAGTTTGATGGCGAGGATTTCGATCATGCGTTCGATGAAATAGGCGGCCTCCGTCACGCGGAAGGAACAGCGGTAGGCGACACCACCGGGGGCCTTGTTGGTATAGACGCCATCGACGCCGAGGTAGGCGACAGGGATGTCGTAGCTGCCGGTGCAGATCGACATGAAGCCTGCTGGGAATTTGGTGGGGTCAGCGCAGGCGTCGAAGGCGCCATGGTCGGCGGTGGTGTGGCACCACAGGCCGGTAATCTTGCCCTCTGCCGTCGCGGCGATCTTGCCGTGCATCCAGTAGTCACGGGCGAAGGCCGTGGCCATCAGATTGTCCATCCGGTCTTCGATCCATTTCACGGGCCGCCCCGTGACGATGGACGCGACGATGGCGCAGACATAGCCAGGGTAGACGCCGACCTTGTTGCCAAAGCCGCCACCGATATCGGGGGACACGATGCGGATGGAGCTTTCGGGGATGCCCGACAGCAGGGAGGCGACAGTGCGCACCACGTGGGGGGCCTGGAAGGTGCCCCACATCGTCAGCTTGCCGTTGATCTTGTCCATGCTTGCGACACAGCCGCAGGTTTCCAGCGGGCAGGGGTGGGTGCGGTGGTAGTAGACCATTTCTTCGGCCACCACATCGGCACCCGCGAGAACGGCCTCGGTTGCCGGTTTGTCGCCGACTTCCCAGCGGAAGATGTGGTTGTGGTGGATGCGGTCGCCGTGCGGGCCTTTGGTCTGCCCGGCAAGGTCTTCGCGCAGGACGGGGGCACCTGCGGCCATCGCCTTGAACGGGTCCACGACGACGGGCAGTTCTTCGTAATCGACCACCACCAGCTCGCAGGCATCGGCGACAGCAGCACGGGTTTCACCTACGACAAAGGCGATCTCCTGCCCCTGAAAAAGCACTTTGCCATCGGCAAGCACCATCTGTTTGTCGCCCGCAAGCGTTGGCATCCAGTGCAAACCAAGCGGGGCCAGATCGGCGGCCTGCAGTACGGCGATGATTCCCGGCACGGCAAGGGCCGCAGCGGTATCGACGCCCTTGATGCGGGCATGGGCATACTGGCTGCGAACAAAATCGCCGTAGATCATCCCCGTCATCTTGATATCGTCGACGTAGTTGCCCTTGCCTTGGGTGAAACGCGCATCCTCCACCCGTTTGCGGGATGATCCCATGCCTTTGAGGGCTGTGGCGCGGGCGGTCTGATCGGGGGTCAGGTCATTCATTCTGCGGCCTCTTTCGCGGACATTTCGGATGCGGCATGCAGGATCGCCTTGACGATATTCTGATACCCGGTGCAGCGGCAGAGGTTGCCTGCCATGCCAAAGCGCACCTCTTCTTCAGTGGGCGAGGGGTTTTCCTGCAAGAGACGCCATGCGCGGGTGATCATGCCGGGGGTGCAGTAGCCGCATTGCAGCCCGTGGTGTTCACGGAAGGACGATTGCAGGATATGCATGCCATCGGCCCCGGCGATGCCTTCGATCGTAGTGATCGTGGCCCCGTTGGCCTGGGCGGCAAACACGGTGCAGGATTTTACGGATTTGCCGTTCATATCGACGGTGCAGACCCCGCAATGCGAGGTTTCGCAGCCGATATGGGTGCCTGTGAGGCCGAGGCGTTCGCGCAGGACATGGACGAGAAGTTCACGCGGTTCGGCCAGGGTTTCCATGGGCTGGCCGTTGACGGTGAGTTCGATATGCATCTTTTTCATCTGGTTCCCCCTTCAGGCGCGCGAAAAAGCGCGGGCGATGGCCCGGCCAAGGATGACGCCCGCAAGATGGCGTTTGAATTCCACCGGGCCGCGGTTGTCGGAGGCCGGGTTGATGTCCAACAGCATGGCGGTAACGGCGGATTTGATGGCCGCTGCATCGCAAGCCGTGCCGACAAGGGCAGCCCCGGCGGCAGCGCTGTAGACGGGGGTGTCGGACAGGTTGGTCATGGCGATGGAGGCGGCGGTGACGCGGCCCCCACTTGCCGCGATCTGGACTGCGGCGGCGGCAGTGGCATAATCGCCGATCTTGCGTTTCTGCTTTTCATAGGCATAGCCGCCAACGGGTTTGGCAAAGGTGATCGCCACCAGCAACTCGTCATCCTTGCGGGACGTGAAATAGGCGCTTTGATAGAAGTCGCGGGCGCGGACATCGCGGCTGCCCCTCGGCCCGGTCAGGGTATAGGTCGCGTCAAGACATTGCATCAGGCCTGGCATGTCATTGCCGGGATCGCCATTGGCGACATTGCCACCGACCGTGCCGACATTGCGGATCTGCGGATCGGCGATCTGCAGGGCGGCCTCTTTCAGGATCGGGGCGGCGGTGGTCAGGGCCGTGTTGTTGATGAGTTCGGCCTGCGTGGTCAGCGCGCCGATACGGATGCTGGCCCCGATGGTGACACCTTTCAGATCGGCGATATCCTGCAGATCGACCAGATGACCAATATGGGCCATGCGGAGTTTCATCATTGGGATCAGGCTGTGACCGCCTGCCATTGCGCGGGCGTCATCGCCATGCTGGGTCAGAAGGCTGATCGCATCTGCAACGGCTTTTGGCCGGTGATATTCGAATGCTGCGGGTATCATCCTGTCCTCCCAAACTGGCTGCCATCCTGTGCGAGAGGCTAGGCGAGGTCTGAAGCTTCGCCGTCCCCCTGTCACGAAGCGAGGCGATGTTTTCACGAAATGCGCTGATCCTGCACGAAATGCGCCGCGGTTATAGTCCAAGCGCCTCGCGCACGGCGGTGATGCGGGTGCGGGCAACGGGGATACGGGGCAGGGCGGGCGGGCCGGGCAGAACGCAGTAGCCGTGATCCTTGGCGCGTTCATAGGCGGAGACGCGGGCGATGTTGACGATCCAGCTGCGGTGCACGCGCATGAAGCCGGGAGGCAGGCGCGCCTCGGCCTGGGTGATCGACCAGGGGCAGAAGACGGGGCCGGTTTCAAGCCAGGCGGTGGTGTAATGCCCTTCGGCATGCACGGCGAGCACACCATCGAAAGAGACAAGATGCGTGCGGCTGTCGCGTTCATATGGCAGGCGCTGCGGCGGCAGATCGGGCGGGGGCGGGGGCGATGGGGCGGCCTTGGGCGCGACGGGCGCTGGCTGGCGGATCATGAAGCTGGCGCTGGACAGAAGAAAGGCCCCCGAAATCACGAAAACCGATATCAGCACGAGGATGGCCACTTGCGCGTTGTCGAGCCGGGGTGCGCCGACAGGTGTCAGCGGGGCGGGTTGAAAGGTGGTCTGCAGCATGGCGGTGAAATGCACAATGGCGACTGCGGTGCCGAAAACGGCCGTGGCCAGCAAGATGTTGCGTTCGGTGCGCCGCCCGTAGGCGATGGTGATGGCGGCGATGCCCAAGGGGATGGCAAGCGCTGCGGCCAGCGCGATGCTGGCGGGCGAGGACAGGGGCAGGCACCCCTGCATGGCCGACAGACCGACGTAATGCATGACGACGATGCCGATCCCGAGGATGGCCCCGGATGCGGCCATGGCGGCGGGGGTGCGCGAGGCGAAATGCATGATGAGGAGTGCGACGCCCGCCAGCAGGATGGCGATCAGGGCGGAGGCAACGGTGCGGATGAGCTCATAGTAGACGGGCACGCCGAAGCGCATCGCCAGCATGGCCACGAAATGCATCGACCAGATGCCGCTGCCAAGGGCGATGGCGGCCATACCGATGCGCAGCTGGCGCTGCCCGATGGCCACGGCAGACAGGCCGCGCGTCAGGCTGAGGCCGGTAAAGGTTGCCATCAGCGCGATCAGGATGGATGCCGCGACCAGCCAGGCATTGTATGAATAGACGACCATCGTTGCTGTTATGCCCCACCGCGCGAACCGCAAGGCGCGTGGTCCGCGTCCGTGTTCCCGGCATCAGTCTATGGACGGCGCGATTTTTCTGTCAATCGCCGTGAAGGGCATTGTGATCCGGGCCAGACCGTCAGGCTGCCGATGGGCTTGGGTCAAATTGCAGGATGGTGATCTTGTCGCTGTCGGCGATGGCAAGCCGGTGGCGGGTGATATCCTGCGCCATGACCGGGATGACATCGGTCGTGGAATTGATCGAGGTGGTCTGATTTCCGGAGGCAATATCGGGGAATGCGAGGACGACATGCCCCGACGCCAGATCAATCACATGCGGGTGATCGTAAAGGCCGAGGACAAAGTTTCGGCCCAAGGGCATGATGGACCCGGCCTTTGCAGCCAGCGGCGTGATGCGGCCGCATTCAAGCGTCTGCGCATCGAATAGCCGCAGGTCGCAAAGATCGGTTTCACCATTGATGTCGCCATCCAGGGCGACGACAAGGCTGCCATCCGTCTGAAAGGCTGCACTGCTGCGCTCGGCCATCAGACCTGCAATCAACCCCGGACCATCCAGATGCTGTGGCGACCCCAGGGCCTGCCCGATATCGTAGACTTTGACCACGTCAACGGGATGCCAGACCCAGCCGGCACTGACCAGATGGCGACCGCTGGGCGAGGCTTGCAGTCGGGAATGAAAGATGTCGGCGGGGGAGCGGGGTGCCGCCGCCGTGAGCCGGGTGCCTGTTTCAAGATCGTCGATATCGATCTTGCAGTAGTCGTCGGGGCAATGGGCGATGACCTCTTGCCCGCTATCGAGGGCAAACAGCGTGATGGGATATTCGTAGCAATCGGCCTGATAAAAGCTGCGGTTGATTTCACGCAGGATTTTGCCGTCACGCAGGACCAGACCTTTGGTGCCGTATTTGGTGTAGATGACAACGAAAGTCCCGCTTGGCGATGCGACCGCTGCATCGAAAGGATAAGCATAGTTGACGGTGGATGGAACATGCTGGCCGTCAAGCAAGTACCTTGCGCCACCACCGACCCAGTCAACCAGACCGTCATCGTCCCAGATGAGCGAGCGGACGCCGGGTGCGATCAGCGTGGTCATGTGACACTGCGGTAGAAGGTTCATCACCGTCCCCCGAAGACCATCTGCACCGGGCAGACGCCTCCCAATAAAAAACCCGGCACGGGCGGTTGGCCGGTACCGGGTTTCATGGTATCTGCGCTTGCCCTACGGGTTGGCAGCAGGTGCAGCCTCGCCTTCGGCAGGGGCCGCTGCATCGGCGGCCGGGCCGAGAGAGGCCACGTAGGCGGCCACGTTGGCGGCGTCTTCGGGTTTGCGCAGCTTGAACGCCATCATGGAGCGGGCGGCGGGGTCACCAGTGACCTCTTTCAGGAAGGCGGTCGGGTCCGCGAGATAGGTTGTGATCTGGGCTTCATCCCAGACAAGGCCACCGGCCCCGGCTGCCACGATCGACTCGCCATATTCGAAATCAGGGTAGCTGCCTGCGGTGCGGCCGATGACGCCGTAGAGGTTCGGGCCAGTCTTGGCGTTACGCCCGGCAAGCACTTCGCCCGCCTCGTTCGCGACAACGTGGCAAGTCTGGCATTGGTTGAACACGCGTTCACCTTTGGCGGCATCGCCTTCGGCAAAGGCGGGGGCGGCCAGCAAGGTGGCGGCGGCAATCATCGACAACGAAAACTTCATGGGGTTCCTCCCGGGTTACCTAGGCTCGTCTGCGGATTGATACCGCGATTCCGTTTACTGCAACGTGATAATTAGCTTAAGCGACGGCATGAGCAAGTGCGCAACGTTGCCACAGTGCCGAAAGTGCAGTCACAAGGTGGTCAATATCCGCCGAGGTGTGCAGTGGGCCCGGGGTGAAGCGTAGGCGTTCCGTTCCCTTTGGCACAGTCGGGTAATTGATGGGTTGCACGTAAATCCCCCAATCCTCCATCAGGATGTTCGAAATCATGCGGCATTTGACGGGATCGCCGATCATCACGGGAATGATGTGGCTGTCATTGGCCATATGGGGGATGCCCATCTGGTCGAGGCGTCTGCGCAGGTAGGCGACGCGGTCCCGCTGGGCGTTGCGTTCGGCCTGCGATACTTTCAGATGCCGGATGGATGCGGTGGCGGCGGCGGCGATCGCAGGCGGCAGGGCGGTGGTGAAGATGAACCCGCTGGCAAAGCTGCGGATGAAATCACACAACGGGGCAGAGCCGGTGATGTAGCCGCCAACGACACCAAAGGCCTTGCCAAGGGTGCCTTCGATCAGTGTGATGCGATCAGCGAGCCCTTCGCGTTCAGAGACGCCGCCACCGCGCAGGCCATA
>JAAFHS010000369.1 GCA_013298485.1 Rhodobacterales bacterium | reverse complement strand
GGTCGCCGTGCCAAGGGCCGCAAGTTCATGCAGGGGCAGGGTCATCGGATGCGTTCCTTATCGAAAGTGCAGGGCTTCCATAGCAGCTTGTCAAACGGCTATGGTTCGTTCATCATCGAACCATGACTGTCACCCATGCCCCCAACATCGCCCCCGTCGCCGCCCTGATCGGCGATCCTGCGCGCGCCGCCATGCTGATGGCCCTGATGGGCGGCCGCGCGCTGACCATGTCCGAACTCGGCGCTGTCGCGGGCCTTGGCAAGGCCACCGCCTCCGCCCATCTGCGCCAGCTCTTGCAGGGCGGTCTGATCACCACCCGCAGTGCCGGGCGGCACAAATATGTCACCCTCGCAGGTCCCCGCGTCGCGGCCCTGATCGAGGCGCTGATGGGGGCCGCCGCCGACCTTTCCCCCGCGCCCCCCCGCATCCGCACCGGCCCCCGCGATCCCGCCATGCGCATGGCCCGCCTCTGCTATGACCATCTGGCCGGTGCCCGCGGTGTCCAGATCTTCGATCATCTCACCGGGGCAGGGCATCTTGCCCACACGGGGGATGGCCTGTCGCTCACCGTGACGGGCACCGCATTCCTGACCCGCCTCGGCGTCGCCCTTCCCGACCCGCGCCCCCGCCACACGCCCCTCTGCCGCGCCTGCCTGGATTGGAGCGAGCGGACCTCGCATCTGGCAGGCCCGGTCGCCCGCGCCCTGCTGCTGGCGCTTGAGGGCAAGCGCTGGCTGATCCGCACCCCCGGTACCCGCGCCCTGACCGTCACCCCTGCCGGGGCTGCCGCCCTGGATCGCATCTTTCCCGCATCACCCCTCCGTTCCCCGCTTGACGACGCCGCCCGGAACCCCTAAACGACGCCATCGAATTCATGCCCACGCGGCCCCGCGCCGCGCCCAGTGGCTTTGACCAAAGCAAGGATGACACCATGTCGCGCGTCTGCGAACTTACGGGCAAGGGCCCGATGTCTGGCAACACTGTCAGCCATGCCAACAACAAATCCCGTCGCCGGTTCCTGCCGAACCTGAACGAGGTGTCGCTGATTTCCGACATCCTCGGTCAGTCGTTCAAGCTGCGCATTTCCGCCGCCGCCCTGCGGTCGGTCGATCATCGCGGCGGGCTGGACCAGTATCTCGCCAAGGCCAAGGTTGAAGAGCTGTCCATCGATGCCCAGCGCATCAAGAAAGAGATCGCCAAGGCCCAAGCCGCCGCCTGATCCCTGCCTCTGCCCGATCAAAATGCCCCGCGCAGGCACCTGCGCGGGGCTTTTTCACTTTCGCCTTTTCGCCCCTCCGCTCTGGCACTTGCCGCGCGCTTTGCCTATATCCCCCGCAACCGCCCGGCCGGGCGCAGCAAAGGGTTTTCCATGCGCCGCATCATCCTTGCAACACTTCTGTCGCTCTGCACCCTCGCGCCCGCCCGCGCCGAAGATCCCGCCCCCGCCCTGCAGGTCACCGGGGCCTATGCCAGCGTGCCCCGGCCCAATGCGCCGTCCGGTGCCGTCTACATGACCATCGAAAACCCCACCGCCACGGATGACCGCCTGCTGTCCGTCAGCGCATCGGTGGCCGCGAAAGCCATGCTGCACACCTCCAGCCTGTCAGCGGATGGCATGATGCAGATGCTTGATCTGTCCGAAGGCCTGCCCATCCCCGCCAAAGGCACCACCACGCTTGCGCGCGGGGCCGATCATGTGATGCTGATGGGGCTGTCGCGCCCGCTTGCGGATGGTGACCGCTTCACCCTTGATCTGACGTTCGAGACCGCCGGCAAGGTCGTGGTCATCGTTACTGTCGGCGAGGCCGCCCCGGTGGCCGACGCCCCGATGGATCATTCCGGCCACGGCACGCACAGCACGCCCTGATCAGCCGCCGCAATAAGCCTCGGCCAGCTCACCGAACGCGACATAGCGCTGCCAGAACGACTCGTCCCGCGCGCTGTCCGATACCCGCACATCCTGCGCGCGGTCCGGGTCGCTGAAGAATTTCGCCGCCCGGCGCTGATCTGCGCTGCTCAGGTTCTGATCCGCCACCGACTGGATGCACGAACAGGTCGCCCGGTTCGCGGCATCCCTGTCTGATCTGTTACACGCCCGCTCAATCGGCCCCGCCGATGCCTGCGAAAGCATCAGGGAACCCACAAAGGCAGCCACCGCCGCCCGTACCACCAAAACCATGATCTGCTCTGCCTCGTTACCCGCCCATGTTCGGGGACGCCCCGCCACGGATCATTTCTGCCAGCAGAATAGCGGTTTGGGAAGGGGGTGGCAATGGGGGGTTAGCGTTTGAAGCTGGGTGCTTCCCATTGAGTTTCATCAGAACCAGTCTCCTCGATTGTAAGAAGAGTCATCCGAAAACCCTCCCTTTGTAAAACTGTCTGTTCCCCCAAAGAGATATCTGCTGATTTTGCCAACCAAAGATGTCCAATAGTTTCAACTACTTCTGTAACTTCACCAATTTCTTTATTGCTCTTTGAGGAAAGACAATCACTTGGAATCGCCGCGCCATTCCAAACTGAAAGACGTGGAAAGCTACCGTTGCGAATAATATATCTAATCTTGCCATTTTGCGAGAACACCACCGCGACAGGCTCATCTAATCGCTCAATGTATCGACGTGCAGTAGCCTCTCTGCTGACTTCAAAGCTATCCGAAATTGCCAAGATATGTTCAAGATCAATACCTGGTCTGTTACGCAAAAAAGCTCTGACTCGTGACTCTGGCAAGAGCAACTTGATCGCAAACTGGTTCGCCTCCATCTCCATCTTTGCATGCCTATCACCAGGCTTGAAGGAGCTGATCTTCATGTCGGTAGACGAGCAGCGGAAACCATCTGGACTGCTTGATCGATGTGTTGGGTTCACGTAGTGGCCAATCTCATGAGCAATAGTGAACCGTTTGCGAGATTCTTGTCGTTCCGAATGTACAAGAATAGCTCCCTCAGATTTACTTTCCGGAGCTATCAATGCTCCTTCTAGGCCATCTAAGATTTCTTCTCGAATTTCATAGATACCTATTGCAGTTGAAATTTCCCTAACGGGAATTGACTTACCGTTTTCTGGTATCTGTTTTGTGATCGATATGGCTAGCTTTTCCGGGTCTTGTCCGGCGTCGTCAATTTCCATTCGATCAATTGTCAGTGCCACGGCTCTGGTTCCTCTTGAGCATTCCTTTGATCATATCTTCGAGAACTGCCCGGTCATTTTCTCCCAGTGCTCCGGCTTGACGAAACATCATCGCTAGCTTTTCGTCCTCTGATGATTCGATGTCTTCGCCGACAAGGGCACGAATTGTCACTCCAAAATGGTTAGCAAGTTTTGTCAGCATCTCCAGAGACGGGTTTTCGCTTCGTCCTTTCTCCATTTCCCAGACATGTGTTTTGGAAACACCGATAGCGTCTGCAACATCTTGAAGTGACTGTTTTTTCTTCACTCTCAGCAAGTTCAAAGTTGTGGCCAGTGACATACGCTTCCTCCCAAGAATCAGAACGGCGCGCCTCTGGCCGGCGCGCCGTAAGA
>JAAFHS010000368.1 GCA_013298485.1 Rhodobacterales bacterium | reverse complement strand
GCTTTCGGGCAATGTCTGCACCGCCGCCGTCGTCACCCCGGCCGCGTCCTTGTCCACCACCAATGCACGAAACATCGCCGCCGCCCCCTGCTTTTGCCGCAAACCCGGGCAGAACCCCTGTCATCACGTGCATTTCATCGCCGATCGGCGCGAAAAACCACGCGGGCCCTCTTGTCCTGCCAGCACTTCCCTTACACCTTGGATTGCATGCTTGTGCAAGCGCCTGCGCTATTCTAGCGTTTGAACCATAAGGGCCGTGCGGTGCGGGGGTGCCGACGCCCATGACAACAGCCGAGGAGCAAACATGAAAATCAGAACCAGTCTTTTCACCGGGGCGGCCGTCGCTTTCGCCGTGGCGCTGCCCGCCTATGCGACCGATCCCGATCTTCTGGTCTTTGACTGGGCCGGATGGGAAATTCCCGGCCTGAGTGCGGATTATGTCGCCGAACACGGCGCGGCCCCGACCTATTCCTTCTTCGCCGATGATGATGAGGCGTTTCAGAAGGTGTCCTCCGGGTTCAAGGCCGATGTCGTGCATCCCTGTTCGCAGATGGTGCCCAAGTATCGCGCAGCGGGCCTGATCGAGCCTTGGGATGTCAGCCGCATCCCGGAATTCGCCAATATCGCGCCGCGCATGCTCGAATCCAGCGCGTTCGTCGATGACGAAGGCGTCTGGTTCATCCCGACCGATTACGCCTTTACCGCCATCGCCTATAACACGGAAACCGTGCCTGCGGCGGATGTGGCCTCGCTGTCGGTGTTCCTTGATCCGAAATACGCAGGCCGCATCTCGCTGCCCGACAATACCGATGATGTCTGGACGCTGGCCCTGCTGGCCACCGGTGTCACCTCCTGGACCGATGTCACGGATGAGCAGTTCACCGCCGCCGCCGACTGGCTGCGCCAGGTACATCCTAATGTACGCGCCTACTGGTCCGATCCGTCGGAACTGACACAACTGATGGCGACGGGCGAAGTGCAGGTGGCCTGGTCCTGGAACGATGCCGTGGCCCTGCTGCGCGCCGACGGCTTTCCCATCGGATTCCAGCGCACGCCCGCCGAAGGGGTGACGACGTGGTTCTGCGGCCTTGTCAACATGAAGGATGGCCCCGGCAGCGAGGACAAGCTTTATGACTATGTGAACGGGTTCCTGTCACCCGGCGCGGCGCAAACGCTGATCGACAACTTCGGCTATGCCCATGCCAATGACGCGTCCCTTGCAACGGTTGCACCCGAGGCGCTGGTGGCCGCTGACGTCAATCCGATCGAAGGCACGCTGCTGCCGCAGGTTCCGATCCCCACAGAAATGCGCGACCGCATGCTGGAAGAGTTTGAGCTGATCAAATCGGGCTTCTGATCAGGGTCCGGCATCGCAGAACGCCCGGAGAGAAATTTCCGGGCGTTTTTGATTCGTGACAATCGCCACCGGCCGGAAGGGATGCCGCCCCGCCGACTGCAGGACTTCGTCATTTCCAGCTGGTGAAATCCTCGGCCACGCAGCCAAAAGGCGCGCGTTCATCACCAAAGCGCTGCTGCAGCTTGCCGCAAGCCCATGCATTCATGGATGCAGGCATCATGTTGTTGATATCCATTCCCGGCGAATTGAACGCATTGGTTGCGGCCAGCGCGTAGTACAGCCAGTAACCAACCACCGCGAGAACGACGAAGACGACCAAAAGCACAATATTGCGCAGGAAAGTCAGCAGCACACGCCATGGACTGCGCTTGGCAGCAGGCTTTGGGGGTGGGGGTTGCGTCGCCTCGACCGTCTCAATCTCTGCCAGCATCTGGCTGCGCTCTGCCGTCGTCAGTTCAAGACGGTTCAGATCACGATCCAGCAGAACCGGAATACTGACAGCTTCATGTTTGACAGCATAGCCATACTGCCCACCAACCTCATCCCGAAGCAGCAAGGGCGCTGTCCCCTTGTCAAACAGTGTTGAGTGCGCTGTTTTCGCGTCGGGCTGCTGATAGGAAAACTGATCACGCCCCCACGCGCGTCCAGTCGCCTGGACTGCGACCATCACCAGCGAAAGACGGCCCGGCACCGCCAGTTGTCCCCGGGCCCTTGCAACACGGATGGATGCCAGAATGGCAGCCCCCACCATCGCGGCAAAGCCAAGCAGAAAGACAGCCAGCAAGACAACCCGGTTCCAGAATTTGTCGAGTGCGATGGAAATGGTGGCAAGCTGGGGCTTTTCACCTGATATGACCAGATCGACGTCGTAATCGCCCGTGTGGAAATCGACGAAGAACAGGTTTACGTCGCTTTCGTAATGCTGCCCTTTGTAATTGTAAGACACATGTGCCTCGCAATCGACAAAGATGCCCTTCCGCGCGGTGCAGCGACCATCCTGCACATCGCCATCTTGCACGATGACCGGCGCATTGCGGATCTGCATGTCGCGCAAAAGCGAGGGAATTTGCCAAATAGCCATAAAAGCAACAAGCGCACCGATGACGACTGCCGCCAGCAAGGTGCCTGAGGGACGGGAAATCGTGTTGGCAGCAATCTTGATCGGACGGTTCGGAAGGGAGAGATTCTGGACAAGCATGTAACAACCATTCGTGAAAATTATTTTGCAGCGCGTAGCGGGATTAGCGCCTGAAAACAAGCCTTTCACAGCGAAAGCGCCGACAACGGGGCAGTTCATGGCACAGCAGCCGCTGCCAGCACAACGTACGCGCAAACAGCGGCAGATCAGAAACAGGCGGCCAAGCCGATGGATTTCGTTCTGTCTGCCCAGTGTCCCACAGTCAGACACCCCACCTTGCGCGCCCCGCATCACCGGCTTATATTCTCCTTGTGCGGGGCAACCCGGACTATGGCGATAAACGCACCCGTAATACGCGGCTCGGACCCGGGGGCGGTACCCGGCGACTCCACCACTTCTCCCTCATTGGGGGCCGATGGGGTCGAAATAGGATCGACGAACGTCTAAAGGGGCCAGCTTTCGCTCGGTAGGTACCACCGTTATCGGACCAAATGTACAGTTGCCAATGACAACCGTGCTCCGGCAATGGCGCTTGCTGCGTAAGCAGTTCGCGTCGCCGAAACTAAGTCCTTTCGCTTAGCCGCGTAAGGCGGGGTTCGCAGGTACCTGGCAACAGAAACCTGCACTTCCTCCCCACAGAGCCCGAGCTGAAAATTTCAAAGCAGACGTTTTCAGATGACCGTTGACCCCGGTCCCCGAATGCCGTTACCACAAAGACATGGGGTTCGCGACCACCCCGTGAGGCGGCAGCCCAAGCATCGCATCCCTTTTCACATCTGATCAAGGATGCAAACCCATGCCCGGACCGACCCAGATTTCCCCTGCCCAACTGATGCGCCTGATAGGCACACCCGATGCGCCCCGCATCATCGACGTGCGCATCCCTGATGATTTTGCCGCCCACCCGCACCACATTCCCACCGCAACGCGCCATGCGCACCGCGATATCAACGCGCTCGCCCCGTCTTTGCGCGGACAAAGCGTTGTCGTCGTCTGCCAGCGCGGCCAGAAACTGTCCGAAGGCGGTG
>JAAFHS010000367.1 GCA_013298485.1 Rhodobacterales bacterium | reverse complement strand
GCGTTCATCACGACGGTGGGGGCGGCAAGTGCGGTGTCGGTGATGATGATTTCCTGTTCAACCTCGGCCAGGCCCGCGCGTGCGACAAGGCGGTAGGTCCCGGGGGGGACTGTGATCTGCGGTGTGCCGTATTCGGTGGTCAGACGTTCGCCACGCTGACCGGCGGCGGCACTTTGGTACAATTCCCAGGTCTGATCGCCGCTGGCAACCACATCGCCACCCTGGGCGAGCACCATTGTGGGTGCAAAGTTGTACTCCAGTGCGGCGGGCACGGGGGCGGGCTCGGGCACGGGGGGCGGGGCAGGTGCGGGTTCGACGGCGACAGTCGTCTGCAAGGCCTGCACGAGGGTGCCCGCATCCGACGCCTCGATATACACGCCGCCTGTGTTTTCCGCGAGGCAGGCGACCTTTGCGCCGTCTTCGGCCGACAGACCGAAGCCCACGACATGGGCGGTGAAGTCGACGCCTGTCGCTTCAAGCTCGGCCCCCAGGGCACAGGGATCGGCATTGCAGGTCTCGATCCCGTCGGTGATCAGGATCACCGTGGCCTTTTCCTCGCTGCTGCGCAGGGCGAGGGCGGCCTGGCGCACGGCTTCGGTCAGGGGGGTCTTGCCGATGAACTGCAGGTTCTGGGCCGCCTCACTGATGGCCGCCGCCGTTCCTGCGGCAGGGGGCACGATCAGTTCGATGTCATCACAGGCCCCTTGGGTGCGATGACCGTAGGCCATGAGGCCAAGCTCGGTCTCGGCGGGCAGGCCGGTGAGAACCTCGGCCAGCGCCTCGCGCGCGATTTCAAGTTTGGTGCGGCCGTCGATCTGGCCCCACATGGAGCCTGAGGCATCCAGCACGATGATGGAACGGCCTTGGGACAGGGCGGGAAAGGGTGAGAGCAGCGCGAGGCAAATCGCAAGCGCCTGTGCAATACGGGACATCGGATTCTCCAAATACGAAGGTGCAATGCCGCAAGGTTAGCCCCGCCCCGCACACCGGGCAAGCGAAACGTCAAAAAAGCGGGACACTGCAAAAAAGAGGTTGTCGGTCAGTCCTGATTCCCCCTTGAACCCAGAGCCGCCCTTTGCAGCAATCCCTCTTGGCCCGGAATCGAGGGCTTTAGCCCGCCGGGCCGCGCCCGCCCTCCCGCACGGGAGGGCGCATCGGCGGCGTCAGTGCGCAGAACATCTGCGGGAGGTGCTGAGCCATAAAGCATGCAGAACTGGTGTTGCATGCGCCCACCCGAGGTCGGGCGCGGCCCTCTGTCAGGTCTCAGACCGAACGATAGCTCCGTCCCGCATTGCGGGCATTCAAATGATCCCGCACCAAAAAAGCAGGACCCCCCAGTGATGGAGGGTCCTTCTGCCCCGGCAAGGGGACAGGTTCGCCGGGGCAGGGAGACTGTTGCGACAGATGGGTGTGACCGGCCATCCGCCGCCGCAGCCTTCCCTTTCGGGATCAGCTGGCGGGCAGCATCACCGTGTCGATGACATGGATCACGCCGTTCGACTGGATCACGTCTGCGATGGTGACGGTGGCGACATTGCCCGCCTCATCCGTCAGCTTGATCACATCGCCTTCGTAGGTCGCCTGCAGCGTGCAGCCGCCCAGGGTCGGCACGGCATGCTTGCCGCCGTCAGCTGCGATCATGTCCTCCAGTGCTTCCGACAGAACCGCAGCGCCCACAACGTGGCAGGTCAGGATCTTGACCAGCGTATCCTTGTTTTCCGGCTTCAGCAGTGTTTCGACGGTGCCTGCGGGCAGTTTTGCGAAAGCGTCATTGGTCGGTGCGAAGACGGTGAACGGGCCTGCGCCCATCAGGGTTTCCACGAGGCCTGCGGCGGTCACGGCCGCCACCAGCGTGGTGTGATCGGCGGAATTCACGGCGTTTTCGACAATGTTCTTGTCTTCGAACATCGGCGCGCCGCCGACTTCGGGGTTGGCGAACGCAAGGGTCGTGGACAGTGCCAGAACGGATGCGGTGATGGCGAGGATTTTCATGTGTCGTCTCCCAAGAATAGGTGGCGGGCCTGTCCCGTCTCACATTCGAAGTAACGACGCATGTCTTGGATAGTTTCAGTGGGCGGGTGTGGGGGTGATGTTTTTTCTGCCACTGGCAAAAAAGAGAAAAAATTGACGGCTGTCAATTTTCAGTATTTCGTCATCTTATCAATAAGTTGCAAAGTTATCCACAGGGTAATTTAACCCTTTGGTCACATTGGTTAATGCGCGGATTGTGGCGGAAAACGCGTGTCGTGCAGCGTCATGAGGACTTTTGCACGACACCTGTGACCAGAACGGGGCCTGTGGGCGCACCGGTGGTGGAGCCGCCTGCGGGTTCAAGGCTGATCGCGAGAACCGCACCTTCGGGCATATTGCTGACGGGGCGTTCGACTGAGGCCGCATCAATCAGGCCCAGAGACACGGGGGCCTTGTCGCCGTCGATCAGCCAGAGTTCATAGACACTGCCAGTGGCGGCGGCGGGGCCTGCGGATTGGTTGATCGACAGGATGCCGTCGGCATAGCTGGCGGCAACCACGAGGGGCTGTCCTTCGCCCGTCAGGGTCGAGATGAATTCGGGCGCAGGTGCGCGCGGAACCAGAATGATTGCAGCGATGGCAACCGCGGCGGCGGCAAGCGCCCCCGACAGCCAGCCGAACCAGGACCGTTGCGGTTTTGCGGCCACAGGGAACAGCCGCGCCTCGATCCGGGGCAGCAGGTTCGGGGCGGGCACCTCGTCATAATCATCATTCAGGCCGGACAGGCGCTGTTCCCAGGCGGCCACGGCGGCGGCAAAGACGGGTTCATGCTTGATGCGGTCTTCGGCGAGGGCGCGGTCGGCGGCATCCAGCACGCCCAGCACGTATTCGCCGGCGAAGGCATCATCATCTTCCATCGGGGTCAGTGGTGCGTCGGTCATTTGTCCAGACACTCCCGCAGGCGCAGCAGGCTGCGGCGCAGCCAGGTGCGCATCGTGTTCAAGGGCACGGCATAGCGATCCGCGAGGTCCTGATAGGAATGGCCGTCAAGATAGGCGCGGCGCACAGCCTCGGCCCGGTCGGGTTCCAGTGTGGCAAAGCAATCCGCAACGCGCCGCGCCTCGCCCAGCGCAATCGCCTGGCCTTCGGCATTCGGTCCCCGGTCGACCATCGCCTCGACAGCACCTTCTTCGGCGGTGACATCACGGCGGGCGCGCAGACGGTCGATTGCAAGGTTGCGGGCCATGGCGATCAGCCATGTCATGCCACGGCCCTTGGTCGCATCAAAGCGCCCCGCCCGTAACCATACCCGTGTATACACCTCTTGCAACGCATCCTCCGATTCAGCGCGATTACCAAGGATACGCAGCAGAACGCCCATAAGTTTCGCTGAGGTTGCATTGTATATATTTTGGAAGGCTACACGATCTTGTGTAGCAACACGCATCAGCAAATCTGCAATCGGGTCATCCATCGGCGCAACATAGTCGCGGCATTGCGGATTGTCACCCCCGCCATGTCATCATGTAACGCCCGCTGCATCACCGCCTGCGGCGC
>JAAFHS010000366.1 GCA_013298485.1 Rhodobacterales bacterium | reverse complement strand
AAACGCTCCTCCGCGCGCAGCACCAGAAAGTCGAGGATGGCGCCTGCGGATTTCGGGTCCGCCGCCAGCCAGGTGTCGAAATGATCGCGTACCGCCCCTTCGACGTATTTCGCGGCCTCTTCCGTCGCGAGCCGGTCCTTGGTCTGGCCCACGAACTGCGGCTCGCGGATAAAGACGGAAATCAGCGCGCATCCCCCCGACAGCATGTCATCCCGCGTGATCATCTCCGCCTTGCGGTTCTTCACGCGCTCACCGTAAGCCCGGATGCCCTTCAGGATCGCGGCCCAGAAGCCCGCCTCATGCGTGCCGCCCTCGGGCGTGGGCACGGTGTTGCAGTAGGAATGCAGGAAACCGTCGCGCATCTGCGTCCAGTTGATCGCCCATTCGACCGACCCCGGCAGCCCGTATTTTTCGGTAAAGCTGACCTTGCCGGCAAAGGGCCGCTCGGCATAGGTGGTGGTCTTGTCCAGCTGATCCGACAGGTAATCGGCCAGGCCGCCGGGGAAGTGAAAGGTCGCCTCCTGCGGGGTCTCGCCGTCATTCAGCGCGGTCTTCCAGCGGATTTCGACACCGGAAAAGAGATAGGCCTTGGACCGCGCCATTTTCATCAGGCGGGCGGGCTTCAGGGTCTGGTGGCCGAAAATCTCTGGGTCAGGGTGGAAGGTGACCCAGGTGCCGCGGCGGTTCTGGACGGGGCCGAGCTTCTGGATCGGGCCCTTGGGGATGCCGCGCGAAAAGGACTGCTCATACAGCTCTTTGTTCAGGGCGACCTGCACCGTCATCAGATCGGACAGCGCGTTCACGACCGATGAGCCGACGCCGTTGAGGCCCCCGGAGGTGGAATAGGCCTTGTTGGAGAACTTGCCCCCCGCGTGCAGGGTGCACAGGATCACCTCCAGCGCGGATTTGCCGGGGAATTTCGGGTGGGGGTCGACCGGGATGCCGCGCCCGTTGTCGCGGACGGTGACGGCATTGTCGTCGTGCAGTTCCACCTCGATGCGGTTGGCATGGCCTGCCACAGCCTCGTCCATCGCATTGTCGAGGATTTCGGCCACCATGTGGTGCAGCGCGCGCTCATCCGTGCCGCCGATATACATGCCGGGGCGCTTGCGCACGGGCTCCAGCCCCTCTAGCACCTCGATGGAATGCGCGTTGTAGTCATCGGGGCCGGGGGACAGAAGATCGGACATGGGATACCTTCATATGGGGTGGCACAGGATGCCACCGAAGGGGGGTTGGGCGCAAGATGTGGTGGTGGATTACCCGCGCTGCCGCAGCCAATGGCCAAGCTCGGCCTCGTCCATCTGGCCTTGGGCGGTGCGGATGATGATCTGGCCGATGGTGACGGTGTCGAGGTGCAGGGTGACGCCGTTCATGACCAGCACCGCATCCATGGCGCGAAATGCGGTGCGCTTGTTGCCGTCGTTGTAGCAATGCCCCTGCGAGATCGCGACGGCGTAAGCCGCGGCCAGATCAAAGACATCTTTGATCAGGCCATATGCCAGACGGTTGTCCACCCGTGCCAAAGCCCCGTCCAACGACTTGTTCATGGCGCGCCCCGGCAATTCGCCCGGGTTCAGAACAGCATCGTGGAGTTGATCGACAAGCCCGGGATTCAGCAGCCGGAAGTTCATTTGTCTTTGAGATAGTCAAGCACAGGCTGGACCCGCACGCGGGACTGTTCGAGATAGGCCTGCAACTCTTCCGTCGTCGCATAGCGGTGTTCGCCGGTATCAACCGCATCCGCCGGGATCAGATAGCCCACCAGCGCCGAGTTTTTCAGGATCGCCACGGGCTGTCCATTCGCGCGGTCCAGCACCTTTTGCGGCTCGCGCAGTTCGGTCATCGTGCAAATCTGAGGTGTAGCAAGGCGGGTCATGGCGGTATCCTTTGCAATGTATATTCAAATATACACTTAAACGCACGCCTTGCCAACAACTTCCTCTCTGCAAAAATATCCTCGGGGGGTGAGGACGCAAGTCCGAGGGGGGCAGACAGCCCCCCTCTTTCATGCAGGCTCTGCGTTCCGCTTGGCCCACATGGCCTGAAACGCGGGGCGGGCCTGCACCTTGTCCAGCCAGGCGGTCAGGGCCGGGAAATCGGCAAAGGCCGCCGGATGGCCCTGGGCATAGCGCACGCATTCGGCCGCATTGATATCGGCGACGGTAAAGCGGTCACCGACCAGATAGGGATGTGCCGCCAGATGCCCGTCCAGCCGCGCAAACGGGCGGCGCAGCTTTTCGGCGGCGGCGGCGATGATGTCGTCGGCTTTCGTGGTCTGGCCGTGATCGACGCGGGCATAAAGAATCTCGATGGCCGGGCCTTCGACCGCCGACACCGCATGCAGCGCCCATTGCGCCATCAGGGCGGTTTCGCCCGCATCCCCGGGGCCGAGCGCGCCGCCATAGGCCATCGCCAGATACAGCGTGATCGCGAGGGACTCCGTCAGCGTCAGCGCGCCATCCGTCATGCACGGGATCTGTCCTTGCGGATTGATCGCAAGATAGGCGGGCGAGGTGGTGTTCAGGGGCGCACTCGCCGCGTGCGGATCGGGCAGGCGATAACCTTGAATAACGGGCACATGGGTGAAATCCATGCCGATCTCGCCCAGCAGCCAGATCGGGCGGGAGGCGCGGCTGCGGTGAACGCCATAGAGGGTGACCATGGAGCTGTCCTTTATCATCGGGTTCAAGCGCCAGCCTATGCGGTCCGGCGGGCATGAAAAAGGCCGATTATGTCCCGGTCATCGAAAAACCCGCACCCCACTCGGCGATGACCCGGATCGGCAGAAATCGGCCTCGTTCCTTGTTCATCTGGACGAACGTCATCGGTCTGCTAAGCTCATCACAATTGTTTGAAACATGTGTGTTTGGTGCAGGGGGGTCATGTGGGCGTTGTACCCAAGGAAATCTGGTCGCAAACCTCAGGCAGCCTGCGCACGGCATTGAAGAACTGCCAGACGAACATCTGCGAATGCCTGGCCGATTTCATCAAAAGCATGCTGGAAGGCGGGGATGGCATGATCTCGCGCTGGGACAACATGACCAACCAGTTTGCCAGCCTTGACAAGATGGATGGTCACTGGACTCAGTTCGATGGGAGGCAGCGCCAGGCCCGGGCTGCGAAGGATATATATGACGACAGCGGCTGTGGTGGTGGCGCATATGCCTTACATCCGCGGCTGGAAGAATTCCTTGCAAAAACAAAAGAGGGCGCATTGGCTGAGTACCGTCAGCGCTGGGGTACGGCGATGCCAGCGCAAGCGGCGGCAGACAGCGTTTTTGACTGGGAATACTGGAAGCGGGTCACGGGTCTAACGGGCGGGGCGCTGGTGCTGTATCTGATATTTTCGGAAGGGTCGCGGCTTTATCCGCCGCGCAATCTGGTACCTGTGCCATGACGGTCGTCAACGGGCTAACGCTGCATGCCGATATGCTGGGTGCGCTGCATGGCGGCATGTCCTTTGCCCGCCCGCTTTATGATCACCTGTTCGGTGCGCGCGGGGCGGATGTGCTGCGTGCATCGCGC
>JAAFHS010000365.1 GCA_013298485.1 Rhodobacterales bacterium | reverse complement strand
CAGAGCGGGGCCTCAGGCCCCATCCCCAACAGCGCCACAGGGCCTGTGGCCCATGACACATCATTGCCCGGCGCGATGAAGGCCAGCGCTGCCGAAAACGCCACGGTAAAGAAAATCGCCGTGTCCAGCGATGATCCCACAAGGGTGGACACCAGCGGCGCTTTCCACCACGACCGCCGCCGCAGCCAGTCGAATACCGTTACATCCATCAGCTGCGCACACAGGAACGCCAGCCCCGATCCGATGGCCACCCGCAACGTCACCAGCGGCCCGAACTCCCCCGAAATCTGCGTACCGATCAGTGAACACACAAGCCCCACGCCGAACCCCGCCAGCACCACGCGGCGCGCCGCGCGCACGCCGTGAAAGCGGTTGGTGAGATCCGTCACCAGAAACGCGAAGGGATAGGTGAAGGCCCCCCAGGTCAGCCAGGGGCCAACAAGAAACTGCACAAGGATATTGGAGGCCATGACAACGGCGGCCATCGCCAGAATGGCGGGAAGAAGACGCATGTTTGTTTTCCGTTTTCACAAGGTGGCGGAGACTTGGCCCCATTTCGGGCAGCCGCGCTGTTACGCCGCCCGCCCGCAATGGTCAATCCGCAATGCGGTATTCCACCAGGGACGTGCGCAGGAAAAACCGGAAGTTGTCATCCGACACCATGGTCAGGCGCAACTGCCCGTCCCCGTCATGCCAGACCGAAATCCCCTCCTGATTGCCATGCTGGCCCGCGGCCGTTTCCAGCACCACCTCGCCCGCATCAATCGCATCGCCCTGCACCACGAACCGCCGTACCCGGCTTTGAAACCCCAGCAGCCCGTGAAACTGCCGCTCCAGAACATAAAGCCGCCCATCCGGTCCGAAATCCGCCCCCGTGACCAGATACAGATCATCACGCGGAATGCTGAACGGCTGGTCCCAGGCAACCCCGTCGAAACGGTACACCGGAAACGGCACCTCCAGTGCGCCTGACCGTTCCGGCAGCGTGTAAAGCCAGCCCTTGCCATCAATCGCCAGCGCCTCCAGCGATGAATTGCGCTGCATGGCACCAAACGCGTCTGGTGTCGGCAGGTTCACCGCCGGCCCCGCCGGATCATCATAGCGCAACACCCGCGCCGGTCCTTCCAGCGAGATGAAGATCGTGCCATCCGCCCCGACCGCCAGCCCCTCGCTGTCATTGCTTTCGCCATCCAGCGGCGCATCCCCGGCCCCTTTCAGCGTCACGATCACCGTATCGCGGATCGCCGTGATCTCGCCCGCCGCCCCCCGCGCAATCCGCCCGGTGAACAGCGTCCCCCGGTCGGACATCGCGGTAAAACCCATGCCGTCATCCGCCATCTCGATGCTGGACAGCCCGCCGAAACGCGGGTCCGCGATGCGCCAGTCATAAGATCCCGCAAACCCATCCGGCAGGGCCACCCCCGCCGATGATTGCAGCCCGAGCATGAAGGCCAGCCCGGCCGTCAGTCTGAATTGAGAACGTCGGCGCATTGGCCCGGCAAATCCGCCATCGTGAAATCACGCGGCCCGCGTTTCGGTTCTTCCGGCTCCACCGGGGGGGCATTCGGGTCTGGCGGCTCCAGATAGTCCGTCACCCACCACATCAGCGTCTCATCACAGCCATTTCCGCCGTTCGACAGTTCCGCCACCGTCGGCGTCTGCGTCTCGCACAGCTCTGCCCCGGCGGGGCAGCGCATGCGCACATGGAAATGCGTGTCATGCCCCGCAACAGGCCGGATTTTGCGCAACCAGACCGTATCATCCGCCGTCGCTGTCTTGCACATCTCGATTTTCACGGCCGCTGCCACGAAAATCCGGTCCACCCGGCGGTCCAGTGCCGCCGCCCGCAGCAGGGCCGCATGCGCGGGCGTCCAGTTTTCCGTCACGCTGCGCTGATCCGCCGACCGCACCGGGATCGAGCTGATCTCTTCGCGTTCCGCCACGCTCAGGTCCAGCCTGCGCGGCGGCAGCATCCAGACATCCGCATCCAGCCCGATCTGATGGCTCGCATGCCCCGATGTCATCGGCCCCCCGCGCGGCTGACTGATATCACCGATGTAAAGCCCCGCCCAACCCACCTTGGTCGCCGCCACCGACAATTCCTGCAGAAACTGGATCAGCACGGGCTGCCCGAAATTCCGCCCGCGCGACAGGCGCATCGCCTGCCATGTGGGCCCCGATTCCGGCAGTTCCACCAACCCCGCCGCACAGCCCCGCGCATAGCTGCCAATCGGCATCGGCGCCTGGTTTGACGGCCCATCTGCCGCGCCAAACAGCTGATTTGCCTTGGTTTCCGCCAGTACAGGCGACGCACAAAGCAGCGCGATCAATCCGACGACCCTGACTATCATGCGCGCCCCCGATCACCTTGTGGTTTCACCCAGATCAGCAAGATCAACCCGATCCCGAACAGCAAGACAAGCGGCGCAATCCCGTATCGCGGATTGCCGCTTGCCAGCGTTGCCACCGTGACCAGCGCCGGGGCCAGGAATGCCGTGGCCTTGCCCGACAGGCCGTATAATCCGAACGAACTGTTCGCGTCATCCGGCGTCGTGTGAAACACCATCAACGTCCGGCTGGCCGACTGGATCGTGCCCCCCGCCGCCCCGATCAGCGCCCCGCAGACATAGAAAATCTGGTTCGGCAGCGGCGATCCTTCCGCCAGCGCCACCCCGAAAATACTGGTCGGCGTCAGCCCGATCATCACGATCACCACCGTGATCAGCACAAGGATCGACCCGATGATCACCGGCTTCGGCCCCAGCCTTTTGTCCATATGCCCCCCGATCCAGCTGGCCGCCGCCGCCGTGATCGCCGCAAGAATGCCGAAGGTCCCGCTTTGCACCACGCTCCAGCCCAGCACATTGCTCGCATAGGCCCCGCCAAGGCCGTAGACCGTGTTCAGCGCATCGCGGTAGAACATCGACGATGTCAGATATGCCGCAAGGCTGATCCGGTGTTTCAGCGCCACGATGGACTGCCACAACTCCCGCAGGCTTTGCCCCACCGGGCGGATGCCTTTTGCGACTTTCGGCTCCGTCACCCACAGCGCAAAGGGGATCATGAACACCACATACCAGATCGCGGTGAACGGCCCCACCGCCCGCGTGCCTTCACGCAAGGCGGGGTCAAGGCCCAGTGCAGGCGCAAACCCGGCAAAGGTCTTGCCGGTCTCCCCGCTTTCCGCAAAAAACAGCAGCATCACGATCAATGCCAGCACCCCGCCGACATAACCGAAGGCAAAGCCATATCCCGAAATCCGCCCCATATCGTCATGGTCTGTCAGATCGGGCATCAGGGCATTGGTGAAATTCGTGGCCATTTCCATCCCGATGAAGCCCAGCGAAAACCACAACACCGGCCACAGCAGGTTATCGGTTTCAGGCAGCGTCCACCACAAAGCGAACGATCCCACCACGTAGAACACCGAAAACATCCATATCCACATCAGCCGCCGCGTGCTGCCATCGGCAATCGCCCCCAGAACCGGGGCCAGCATGGCAATGGTGATGCCCGCGATCGTCTGCGCGC
>JAAFHS010000364.1 GCA_013298485.1 Rhodobacterales bacterium | reverse complement strand
GCTGCTGGGTTTTGTCTCGTCGAAGGCGGCGTTACCATCGACATGCACAGGCTCGATCGGGTTGCGGTTTCACCGACGGGTGATCGTGTTTGGGTCGAAGCCGGTGTAACGTGGCTTGATGCCTATGCCGCCGTGGCTGCCTTTGATGAGTCTGTAACGCTTGTCGGAGGGGCTTGCGCCGACGTAGGTGTCGCAGGATTCCTCCTCGGAGGCGGATACAGCTTTCTGTCGAGAAAGTTCGGTCTCGGCTGCGACCAAGTCCGGTCACTGGAAATGGTTCTAGCGGACGGCTCAAAAATCACCGCGACACAAGACGACAATTCGGATTTGTTCTGGGCGTGTCGTGGGGGCGGAGGCGGCAATTTCGGCATCGTGACCGGGTTTGAACTCTCGACCGTCCGCCCCGATCATGCAAAGCTGGCGTTTGTTGAATGTTCTTTTGCGGAGGATGATATCGCGCCCTTGTTGGAGCATTATCACAGCTGGACGGCCACTTTGAGTACCGATATCGCTGCCTACGGCCGCTGGTTTGCCACAGGAGCTCTCGGCGCCGGACAGCGGGTGCAGCTCACCTGCGTCGGTGACTGTCCGACCCAAGAGATTTTGGCGCGCCTCGAACCATTGCTTACCTTAGGGGGGGGCGTTCTCGACGTGCGGGAGTCAACGATGCACCACTTCTCTGCCTCGCTTGGCGGACGCACCAAACTGGGTGGCAAGTCGGCCCTGATCCGGTCTGGCTTCGTCCAGGATGGCGAGGCCTGGCCAGAGATCGGCGTGGTGTTGGCGCGTGCGATGGCGAGCGCCCCAACGGCAGACTCACTCATCATCTGGACCCATGCCGGGGGTCGTATCGCTGATATCCGGCCCGACGGGTCGGCTTTCGTACATCGCTTCGCCGATTATCTGCTGGAACTGAAAGCGCCCTGGCACCAACCCGATCAGCGGATCGCGGTGAAACAGTGGGCCGACGCGATGTTCAAGAGCCTTCGGCCGCACATTTCGGGATCCTATGTAAATTACGCAGATCCGGACCTGCTGGACTGGGAATATGACTATTATGGGTCAAACGCCCAGCGACTTCGGGAAATCAAGGCGCATCGCGACCCGCACGACGTCTTCAGCTTCGAGCAATCCATCAGCGGGGCCGCACTGTGATGTACGGACCGCCTCTCCACAACAAAACGCTTTCGGGTCGAGAGGCGATATTAAACCTGCAGAGGCTTTCAGTTTGGCTGCTGGGTTTGCCCGACTCCTGGTCAATCAAGTTTGCACAGCGCCACGAACTGGCGCGCGCGCTGCTGTCGCAGCTCATTGCGCAAGGACAAGGCGCGGCATTGCAAGATCTTCAGGACCGTTTCGAAGCCGTTGGGCAGACCGCGGACGCGGCAGACGTGCTCGTCACGATGGACGACGCGACGAGGTCAGTCGCGCGGACGATCATGGCGGCTTGGTTGCTGGGCCGTTATCTGGCATTTGAAACTGGCCAGCTCGACGAACCAGCGCATGCAAGCGTGATGGGGCCGGATGCTTATCGGCAGTCGCTGGTCTGGCACCTGATCGGCGCAACGCCAATGGGCGTGCCGCAGGAGGGCACCTATCCGTGGGCGGCACGCCCGCAGGTGGTGATATGAGCAAAGCGGGACCCGAGGCCGGGGATGAGCATTATGAGGTCGTGATCATCGGTTCGGGCTTGTCCGGCACGCTCATGGCAGCGCGTCTGGGGGAGGTCGGCATCCAAACGCTGGTGGTCGAAGCTGGAAGCGACGCAACCGATAATCTGGATGCCTTTCATGGCGCTTCAATCAAGATTCCCAGCGCGCCCTTCCCTCCCCGGGTCGATGGGCCGGGTCGGGATCTGAGCGATCCATCGGGCGAGCCAGTGGGTCGGCCAGTAGTGCTGAGCCTGAATCGGGAAAGTTGGCTGGACCCGCGTCAGAGCTATTACATCCAGAGTGGTCCCTTGCCGTTCGCGAGTTGCTATGAGCGTCTGGTTGGCGGAACCACGCGCAGCTGGATGGGCATCTCTTTGCGAATGTTGCCCAGCGATTTCCGGATGCGGGAACGCTTCGGCCAGTTCACAGACTGGCCGATCGACTATCGGACGCTCTCGCCGTGGTATGACGCTGCTGAGGTGGCGCTTTCGGTATCTGGGGAAGCAGCGGAGCAAAGCTATGCCGGAATCGAGTTCGCGTCCGGTTATGCCTATCCGCAGCCGCCTCTTGCGCCTAGTTGGTTCGATGGAGAAGTCCGACGCCGGCTGAGTGGTCTGCAGTTGGACGGTATCGACGTCACGGTCCGCGGGACCCCCTCTGCGCGCCGCTCCCGAACAGCGACCGGGGCGCCTGCCTGCGAGGGGAGTAGCAGCTGTATCCCGTTGTGCCCGACTGGCGCGCGGTTCTCGCCGCTCACCATGCTAGCCGCCGCGCAAAAGACGGGAAAGGTGACTGTCGCCAGCGGTTGGGTCGCATCTCGCCTTCATATGGGCGAAGGCGGCATGATCGAAAAAGTTTCCCTGATACGTAGTGACGCTAGCGGCCTGAAGCGGCAGGTGCGGGCAGACCGGTTTATCGTTGCTGCAAACGCGATTGAGTCCGTCAGGCTACTTATGATGTCGCGCGGGGGTGGCAATCCCGAAGAAGGCCTTGCAAATACGTCCGGACAGCTCGGTCGCAACTTGATGGATCATCCGATGCTGGTTAGCTGGGGTCTGATGCCCGAACCAGTTGGCGCGTATCGGGGTCCTCTTGCAACATCAGGGATCGAAAGCTTCCGCGACGGCGATTTCCGCCGGACACGCAGCGCTTTTCGTACCGAGATCGGTAACACAGGCTGGAATTTCCCCATCGGCGATCCCGACACGACCACGCTGGACTTGATTCGAGGCACCAACTGTTCCGGGTTGAACCCCGGACACGAAGCGCTGGCAGGCAGCGCTCTTACGCACCGACTGGCCAATCTGCTGAGCCGACAGTTCCACTTGAGCTTCGAGCTAGAACAGTCGCCCCAGGAATCGAACCGGGTTACCTTGTCGGATCAATGCGATGGCCTAGGCCTGCCGCGACCGGCTATTGCCTACGACATGTGCGCCTATACCCGCGCGGGGTTCTTCCATGCCGCCGATATTTCGGCGCAAATCCATGCTCAGTTGGGTTCGATCGACTTCACAAACAGGAATTCGACTCATCCGGCATCAATCGACATCGGCCCGGATGCAGGCGGACGCCCCCGCAGGGTTCGCTATTTCGGCGCCGGTCATATCGGAGGCACCTTTCGTATGGGGGAAAGCGCCCGTTCCTCGGTGGTCGACAAATGGCAGCGCAGCTGGGATCACCGCAATCTGTTTATCGTTGGAAGCGGGACGTTTCCGACTTTCGGCACCTCCAATCCGAGCTTGACGATTGCGGCGCTCTGCCTGCGTACAGTTGACCACGTCATCAATGAGTGGAACGCCTAGCGGATTGTCTGAACGACCGGTTGTCTGGACGCCCCCGGGGGCGCAGCCCGAATCCATTCGAGCTTCGCTTGTCCATCTGTCAAAATGCTAGCCGA
>JAAFHS010000363.1 GCA_013298485.1 Rhodobacterales bacterium | reverse complement strand
ACTGGACCGCGTGCAGCCCGTCATGGCCAACCTGCAATCGGGTGGCGGGACGTGGATTGAATACAAGGTGACGGCTGAACAGCTGGAAAGCCGTGTGGGCAGCAAAATCGCACGGGGTGCGCCCTTGCTGTGGGATTGGATCCGCAACCGGACAGCCTCTTTCTTCCAAAGCTGATACAGTATACCACCGCATACCACTTTCCCCGCCCTCCCCTTTTCGGCTATGAGATGGCCAACCCGAATCCCAACCCGCAGAGGCACCCGATGACCAAGATCAAAGTCGCCAACCCCGTGGTCGAACTTGACGGCGATGAAATGACCCGGATCATCTGGGATTTCATCAAGCAGAAACTGATCCTGCCCTATCTCGACATTGACCTGAAGTACTATGACCTCGGGATCGAAGAACGCGACCGCACCAACGACCAGGTCACCATCGACAGCGCCGAGGCGATCAAGAAATACGGCGTCGGCGTCAAATGCGCGACCATCACCCCCGATGAGGCGCGGGTCGAAGAATTTGGCCTGAAGCAGATGTGGAAATCCCCCAACGGCACTATCCGCAACATCCTGGGTGGCGTCATCTTCCGCCAGCCGATCATCTGCCAGAACGTCCCCCGCCTTGTCCCCGGCTGGACCCGGCCCATCGTCGTCGGCCGCCATGCCTTTGGCGATCAGTACCGCGCCACCGACTTCCGCTTTCCCGGTGCCGGCAAACTGACCATGAAATTCGTCGGCAATGATGGCACGACCATCGAACGCGACGTCTATTCCGCCCCCTCCGCTGGCGTCTACATGGGCATGTACAACCTTGATGACAGCATCATCGACTTCGCCCGCGCCTCGCTCAACTACGGCCTCAACCTCGGCTGGCCCGTCTATCTGTCCACCAAGAACACCATCCTCAAGGCGTATGATGGCCGCTTCAAGGACCTGTTCCAGCAGATTTACGAAGCTGAATTCGCCGATGCCTTCAAGAAAAAAGGCATCACCTACGAACACCGCCTGATCGACGACATGGTCGCCTCTTCGATGAAGTGGGCAGGCGGCTATGTCTGGGCCTGCAAGAACTATGACGGCGATGTGCAGTCCGATCTGGTCGCCCAGGGCTTCGGCTCGCTCGGCATGATGACCTCCGTCCTCATGACCCCCGATGGCAAGATCGTGGAGGCCGAGGCCGCCCATGGCACCGTCACCCGCCACTTCCGCGAACACCAGAAGGGCAAGGCCACCTCCACCAATTCCGTCGCCTCGATCTACGCCTGGACCGGCGGGTTGAAGCACCGCGCCAAACTCGACAACAACGCAGCCCTTGCCCGCTTTGCCGAAACGCTGGAACAGATGACGGTCAAGACCGTCGAAGACGGCTTCATGACCAAGGACCTTGCCCTGCTGGTCGGCCCTGATCAGAAATGGCTGACCACGATCGGCTATCTGGAAAAGGTCGATGAATATCTGAATAAGGCGCTTGCTGGCTAACCCGGATGTAGCTTCCTCTCTGCTCAAGTATCCCGGGGGTGGCAAATCGGTTTCGCCATCGGTTCAAGGAACCGATTTGCTGGGGGGGCTGGCCCCCCGGGCCTTCCTCTTTCAAAACCATCTCTGGCCTTTATGCTGCATCTGCGCTATCGCCCCTTTCGAAACCCAAAGAACCGAAAGTGACCCTCCCGATGGAGCTCCGCAATATCGCGATCATCGCGCACGTTGACCACGGCAAGACCACCCTTGTGGACGAGCTGCTGAAACAGTCCGGGGCCTTCCGCGAAAATCAGGCCGTCTCCGAACGCGCGATGGACAGCAACGATATCGAACGCGAACGCGGCATCACGATCCTTGCGAAATGCACAAGCCTCGAATGGGATGGCCGCCGCATCAACATCGTCGACACCCCCGGCCACGCCGATTTCGGTGGCGAGGTGGAACGCATCCTGTCGATGGTCGACGGTGTCGTGCTGCTCGTCGATGCCGCCGAAGGCCCGATGCCCCAGACCAAATTCGTGACCTCCAAGGCGCTCGCCCTCGGCCTGCGCCCCATTGTCGTGCTGAACAAGGTCGACAAGCCCGATGCCGAACCCGACCGCGCCCTGAACGAGGTGTTCGATCTGTTTGCCAATCTCGGCGCCGATGATGACCAGCTTGATTTCCCCGTCCTTTACGCCTCGGGCCGCGCCGGTTGGGCCGATGTCGGCCTCGATGGCCCCCGCAAGGACCTCTCTGCCCTGTACGATCTGATCCTCGCTCATGTCCCCCAGCCCGCACAACTGTCGCGCCGGGGGGAGCCGTTCCAGATGCTGGCCACCACCCTCTCCGCCGATCCCTTCATCGGCCGCATCCTCACCGGCCGGGTCGAGGCGGGCACGCTGCGCGCAGGCGAAACCATCAAGGCGCTCAGCCGCGATGGTGAAAAACTGGAACAGTTCCGCGTCTCCAAAGTGCTGGCCTTCCGCGGCCTCACGCAAACCGCGATTGATGTGGCCGAGGCCGGCGATATCGTCACCCTTGCAGGCATGTCCAAGGCCACCGTTGCCGACACGCTTTGCGCGCTCGACATCGAAACCGCCCTTCCTGCCCAACCCATTGATCCACCGACAATTTCTGTGACCTTCGGGATCAACGACAGCCCCCTTGCCGGCAAGGATGGCACCAAGGTGCAGTCCCGCGTCATCCGCGAACGCCTGCTGCGCGAGGCGGAAATCAACGTGGCGATCAAGGTTACCGACACCCCCGGCGGCGATGCGTTCGAAGTCGCGGGTCGCGGCGAACTCCAGATGGGTGTGCTCATCGAAAACATGCGCCGTGAAGGTTTTGAGCTTTCCATCTCGCGCCCCCGCGTGCTGTTCCAGGACATTGACGGCGCAAAATGCGAACCCATCGAAGAGGTCACGATCGACGTTGACGATGAATATGCTGGTGCCGTCATCGAAAAACTAACCGGCCCCCGCAAGGGTGATCTGGTGGAAATGAAACCCGCAGGCGTCGGCAAAACCCGCCTGATCGCGCATGTCCCCTCACGCGGCCTGATCGGTTATCACGGTCAGTTCATGACCGACACGCGCGGCACCGGCGTTCTGAACCGGGTGTTCCATGCCTGGGCCCCGCATAAGGGCGCCATCGAAGGCCGCCGCGCAGGTGTGCTGATCAGTATGGAAAGCGGCACCTCGGTCGCCTATGCAATGTGGAAGCTGGAAGACCGCGGCCATTTCTTCATCGGGGTGCAGGAACCGGTCTACACCGGCATGATCATTGGCGAGCATAACCGCGACAATGATCTGGAAGTGAACCCGCTGAAGGGCAAGCAACTGACCAACGTCCGCGCGAGCGGCACGGATGAGGCCGTACGCCTGACCACCCCGGTCCGTCTGTCACTGGAACAGGCGATTGCTTACATCGACGATGATGAACTGGTCGAGGTGACGCCCAAGGCCGTGCGGATGCGCAAACGCTTTCTCGATCCGAACGACCGCAAGCGTCAGTCGCGCGCGGCGGGCTGAATGACCGGTGCGTGGAACCACGCACCCTACCGATGAAATTCGACCGTAGGGTGCGTGCTTGCAC
>JAAFHS010000362.1 GCA_013298485.1 Rhodobacterales bacterium | reverse complement strand
GTGGTGCCGTGCCGTGAATGGCGGGAGTTGTATGCGGCGCTTGATTGCGGCGTCGTGGCGGCGATCCATCCGTTCTACACGGCGGCGATCCGCGAGTTTCAGGCGGCGGGGCGGACGATTGTGGGATCAGGTCCGGTGGGCCATGACGGCACGGCGGATTGGTTGAAGAATATCGGTGAAGCCTATGGGATCGCAGGCGAAAAGATAGCGGCAGCCCAGAATGCGTTTTTGCCGGGGATCAAGGCGGCACTGGAAGGCAGCCGGGTGAAGGGCCGAATTACCCTGAGCGGCTATGAAGGCAGCGAATTGCTTGTGGCGCGCCTGCTGATCGAAAGCGGGGCAGATGTGCCTTATGTGGGCACCGCCTGCGCGCGCAACCAATGGTCGGATGCAGATCGCGAATGGCTGGAGGCGCGCGGCGTGGCGGTGAAGTTCCGCGCGAGCCTGCAGGACGATTGTGCGGCGATGGAAGGGTTCAAGCCTGATCTCGCCGTGGGCACAACGCCCGTAGTGCAGAAGGCAAAAGAGCTTGGGATTCCAGCGCTTTACTTCACGAACCTGATCTCGGCGCGGCCGCTGATGGGGCCTGCGGGGGCGGGGTCTTTGCAGCAGGTGGTGAATGCGGCCATCGGTAATCAGGCGCGCATGACGAAGATGAAGGGCTTCTTTGAAGGCGTGGGCCGCGACGATACGGCGGGCATCTGGGAAGGCAGCCCGAACCTGCGCCCCGATTTCCGCGCGGCGCATCAGAAGAAGCTGGACAAACAGGCGAAGGCCGCAGCGGCGGAGCAGATGATATGAGCCGGGTCCGCGATTTTTCTGCGAAAAATCAGACCTGTGATCTTTCGCAGAAAGATCGTGCGGGGGTGGTGGCATGCTGATCCAGGATCATGACCGGGCGGGCGGATATTGGGGGGCGATCTATGCCTTCTGCGCGGTCAAGGGATTGCAGGTCGTGATCGACGGCCCGGTGGGCTGCGAAAACCTGCCGGTGACAAGCGTTCTGCATTACACCGACGGGCTGCCGCCGCATGAATTGCCGATTGTGGTGACGGGACTGGGTGAAGAGGAGCTGGGGCGCGAGGGCACCGAGGGTGCCATGCGCCGGGCGTGGAAAGCGCTGGACCCGGCCCTGCCGGCGGTGGTGGTGACAGGATCGATTGCCGAGATGATCGGTGGTGGTGTGACCCCGATGGGCACCAATATCCAGCGGTTCCTGCCGCGCACGATTGACGAGGATCAGTGGCAGTGCGCGGACCGCGCGATGACCTGGATCTTCACGGAATTCGGGATGACGAAGGGGCGGATGCCACCCGAGATGAAGCGGGATGAGGGGCAGCGCCCTCGCGTCAACATCCTGGGGCCGATGTATGGCACGTTCAACATGGCGTCCGATCTGCATGAAATCCGCCGTCTGGTGGAAGGCATTGGCGCGGATGTGAACATGGTGATGCCGCTGGGCGCACATCTGGCGGAAATGCGGCATCTGGTGAATGCGGATGTGAATATCTGCATGTACCGCGAATTCGGGCGGGGCCTGTGCGAGGTGCTGGGCAAGCCCTATCTGCAGGCACCGATCGGCATGGACAGCACGACGCAGTTCCTGCGCAAGTTGGGCGAGCTTTTGGGGCTGGACCCCGAGCCGTTCATCGAGCGGGAAAAGCATTCGACGCTGAAGCCCGTGTGGGATCTGTGGCGCAGTGTTACCCAGGATTTCTTTGCGACGGCGTCTTTCGGGATCGTGGCGAATGAAACCTATGCGCGGGGCATCCGGTTGTATCTGGAAGACGACCTCGGCCTGCCATGCGCCTTCGCGGTGGCGCGGGTGGCGGGGAAGAAGACGAATAACGAGGCGGTGCGCGCGATGATCCATCAGCACAAGCCCTTGGTGCTGATGGGGTCGATCAACGAAAAGATGTATCTGGCGGAAATGAAGGCAGGGCACGGGCCGAAGCCATCATTCATCGCGGCATCCTTTCCCGGGGCGGCGATCCGCAGGGCCACGGGCACGCCGATGATGGGCTATGCGGGGGCGGTCTGGATTTTGCAGGAAGTCTGCAACGGATTGTTCGACGCGCTGTTCCACATTCTGCCTTTGGGCACCGATATGGATGCGGCATCGGCCACACCGACAACGCTGCGGCGCGACTTCCCCTGGGATGTCGATGCGCAGGCGGAATTGGACCGGATTGTCAGCGAACACCCGGTTCTGACACGCATTTCTGCCGCAAGAACTCTGCGCGATGCTGCCGAGAAGGCAGCCCTCGACCAGGGGGATGAGCGGGTGGTGAGAGAAACGGTGGAGGCCCTGCGCGGCAATCCACCAACACAGGGAGGACGGCCATGAGCGACCAGACCGCAGGCGGCGGACATGTGCAGGCGCACCACGCGCAACGCACGCCGCATATGGAGTTTTATGTCTACTTCGCGCTGATCTTTGTGGCGGCGATCCCGTTTGCCGTCATCGGCTGGATGGCGCGCGCGGTCACGACGCTGCGGATGCCCGCGATGAACCCGATTTCCCGCGCCTGGGCTGATGCCGGCGCGATCACGCCATCGATCTTCCGCGCCTGAGGGTGCGGCTGGATTGACCTGCAGGGTGCGCCCGCTCTGCTGATGATATTCGCTGCATCCCCCGGTGGGGGGCGTGGCGAGCCGGAGGGGGAACCTGTCCGGCAACCTGGCCACAGGGTTTGTGGCGTCAGCTGTTCCTACGGAGGAAACCCATGGCTGATAGAAGTGACCTGTCGTTTACAGGTCTAACCGACGAGCAGGCGCAAGAACTGCACTCCGTCTATGTGAGCGGGCTTTGGCTATTCGTAGCCGTTGCTGTTGTCGCTCATCTGGCAGTGTTCATCTGGCGCCCCTGGTTCTGAGGAGGATCAAACATGTCCAAATTCTATAAAATCTGGCTGATCTTCGATCCGCGCCGCGTCTTTGTGGCACAGGGCGTGTTCCTGTTCCTGCTGGCGGCGATGATCCACCTCGTGTTGCTGAGCAACCCCGACTACAACTGGTTCAACATTGCAGCTGCGAAATATGATCGCGCGGCGGCAGTGCCAGCCGAATAATCGGGACGACCCATGTTGCGGGCGACCCTGACCGGCCGCCCGCAACAAACAAACTGCATGGGGAAAGCGCGCGCGCGCGTTTGACTTTGGCAAACATCTTCATCGGGCCGCCGCATGGCGCAGCCCTTGCCAAAACGGAGAAAGAAGCATGGCACTGCTCAGCTTCGAACGAAAATACCGCGTGCCGGGTGGCACGCTGATCGGCGGGAACCTGTTCGACTTCTGGGTCGGCCCCTTCTACGTCGGCTTCTTTGGCGTCACGACGTTCTTTTTCGCGGCCCTCGGCACGATCCTGATCTTTTACGGGACGGCGATGGAAGGGATCTGGAACCCCTGGCTGATTTCGATTGACGCGCCAGCCCTGGAATATGGTCTGGGGGCGGCACCGCTGCTGGAAGGTGGATTGTGGCAGCTGATCACGATCTGTGCGATCGGGGCCTTTGTCAGCTGGGCCCTGCGCGAGGTGGAAATCTGCAACAAGCTGG
>JAAFHS010000361.1 GCA_013298485.1 Rhodobacterales bacterium | reverse complement strand
GGCACCAAAGGCGGTGCCAGATGATCTACCAGACCAGTGCGGATTGGCTCGGCCAGCCCAACAAGCGTGTCCTGCTGTTCGGCATGTCCGGCCTTGGCAAGACCCATGTCTCAAACGCCCTGCGCGCGGCTGGCGACTGGTTCCACTATTCCGTCGATTACCGCATCGGCACCCGCTACATGGGCGAATTCATCGCCGATAACTTCAAGCGCGAGGCGATGAAGGTTCCCCTTCTGCGCGAACTTCTGATGACGGATTCCGTCTATATCACCTCCAATATCACTTTTGATAATCTCGCCCCCCTCTCCACCTACCTCGGCAAACCCGGCGATCCCGCGCGTGGCGGTCTGCCCTTTGCCGAATACCTCCGCCGTCAGGCCCAGCACCGCGAGGCCGAAATCGCGGCCCTGCATGACACCCGCCATTTCATCGCCCGCGCCAATGACCTTTACGGCTACACCCATTTCATCTGCGACAGCGGTGGGTCGATCTGCGAAGTCGTCGATCCCGCCAACCCCGCCGATCCCGTCCTGCAAGCCCTGTCTGCCGATATGCTGCTCGTCTGGATCAAGGGGTCTGACGCCCATCGCGCCGAACTGATCCGCCGTTTCGACCGCGCCCCCAAACCCATCTATTACCAACCCGAGTTTCTGCACAAAATCTGGGATACCTACCTCACACGCGAGGGCAAGCCCGCGCACAAGATCGACCCTGACGCCTTTCTGCGCCACGCCTATGCCCAGGTCCTTGACCATCGCCAACCCCGGTATGCCGCGATGGCCGAGTGGGGCGTGACCGTCACGGCCGAAGAGGTCGCAAAGGTGCAAGATGCCGCAGGCTTTACCGCATTGATCGCCCGTGCGCTTGACCGCCGCGCGGCGCACGCATAACTCCCCGCCATGCCCATCACCCTGCCCACCACCCTGCCCGCTTACGGTGTCCTGCAACGCGAAGGCGTCATGGTCATGTCACCCGAACGCGCGGCAACCCAGGAAATCCGCCCGCTGCGGATTGGTCTCCTGAACCTGATGCCCAAGAAAATCCAGACCGAAAACCAGTTCGCCCGCCTGATCGGGGCCACACCCCTGCAGATCGATTTCCACCTGATCCGCATGTCCGAACACCAGACCAAAAACACCGCCGCCGCCCATATGGAGACCTTCTATCATCCCTTCACCGACGTGCGGGATGAAAAGTTCGACGGCCTGATCATCACCGGGGCCCCCATCGAACACCTGCCGTTCGAGGACGTCACTTACTGGGATGAGTTGAAACAGGTCATGGACTGGACCCAGACCCATGTCCATTCCACCTTCGGCGTCTGCTGGGGTGGCATGGCCATGATCAACCATTTTCACGGTGTTGCCAAACACATGCTGGACCACAAGGCTTTCGGTTGCTTCCGCCACCGCAATATCGCCCCCACCTCACCCTATCTGCGCGGCTTTTCCGATGATTGCGTCATCCCCGTCAGCCGCTGGACCGAAATGCGCCAGGCCGAGATTGCCGCCGCCCCCGGCCTGCAGACCCTGCTCGCCTCGGATGAGGTCGGCCCCTGCCTGGTTGAGGACCCCGCTCATCGTGCGCTCTATATCTTCAACCATTTCGAATATGACAGCGACACCCTGAAACAGGAATATGACCGCGACATCGCCAGCGGTACGCCGATCAATGTGCCCGCGAACTACTATCCCGATGACAATCCCTTGATGCCACCGATGAACCGCTGGCGCAGCCATGCCCATCTGCTCTATGGCAACTGGATCAACGAGATTTATCAGTCAACACCCTATGACATTGCGGAAATTGGTTCTTAGCGTCGCCATTCTTGCCACCTTCGCCGGTGGCGTCTTTGTCGTTGACCGTCGCGCCAGCGCGGTCGAGACGCAGTCGAACGCCGCCTTCCCCCCCGAAGGCCAGATCATTACCGTCGACGGCCTGCGCGTGCATGCCTATGTCGCGGGCACCGGCCCCGACCTGATCCTGATCCACGGCGCCAGCGGCAATCTGCGCGACTTTACCTTTTCCCTGATCCCCAAGCTGACCGCACATTACCGCGTCGTGGCCTTTGACCGCCCCGGCCTCGGCTGGTCCGATCCCTTGCCCGAAGACAACATCAGCCCCGCCGCCCAGGCCGCCCATCTGCGCCGTGCCGCAGATCAGCTTGGCGTGAAAACACCGATCGTACTGGGGCACAGCTATGGCGGTGCCGTCGCCATGGCCTGGGCGCTGGATAACCCCGATACCGCCGCCGTCGTCCTCGTTTCCGCGGCAACCATGCCCTGGGACGGCGGCATCTGGTACATGCATGATATCATGGGCAGCGCCTTTGGCAGCTGGACCGCCGTCCCCCTGATCACCGCCTTCGCAGGCGATGCCACCGCCGAATCCGCCACCCGCGACATCTTCAAACCCGATGCCATGCCCGATGGCTATCTTGCCCATATCGGCGCGTCGCTGACCATGCGCCGCACCTCGCTTTACGCGAACTCCGCCCAGGTCGCGGGCCTGAAACCCTTCATCATCGCGATGCGCGCCCGCTATCCCACGCTCACCCTGCCGATCGAGGCTGTGCACGGCGATACCGATACCATCGTGCCCCTGCGCGTCCACAGCGGCCCCCTGTCCGAACTTCTGCCCAATGTGCATCTGACCGTGCTGCCCGATACCGGCCATATGCCCCAGCACGCCGAAGAGGCCGCAGTTCTGGCCGCCATTGACCGTGCCGCGGCCCGTGCCGGATTGCGCGACGCCCCGTAATCGCCATACTGGCGCAAACATTGGGGGAAATCACCATGGACCTGCCATTTGACGGCGCAATCAGCCGCTATTTCCGCGAAGGCGCGCCAAAAGACGTGCGCCGCGCCATTGAGACGGCGGGCAAGGATGACATCCTGAACCCTGCCTATCCCTACCGCGAAGAGATGAAGAAGAAAGACTACGAGGCGCAGATGGAGGCGCTGCAGATTCAGCTCGCCCGCCTGCAGGCCGATGTGAAAGCCACCGGCAAGCGCCTTGTCGTCGTCTTCGAAGGCCGCGATGCCGCAGGCAAGGGCGGCACGATCAACGCCGTGCGCATGAATATGAACCCGCGTGTGGCAGGCATTGTCGCCCTGTCAAAACCATCCGACCGCGAGGCGGCGCAGTGGTACTTTCAGCGCTATATCGACTGGCTTCCTGCAAAGGGCGAAATCGTTCTGTTCGACCGCAGCTGGTATAATCGCGGCATTGTTGAACATGTGTTCGGTTTCTGCAAACCCGAACAGCGTGAGAGCTTTTTCCACCAGCTGCCCGCACTCGAAGACACGCTCGTGGATGACGGCATCACCCTGGTCAAACTCTGGCTGGAGGTCGGCCGCCCCGAACAGCTGAAACGTTTTCTCGACCGCGAGGGTGATCTTCTGAAACAATGGAAACTCAGCCAGATCGATATCGACGGGCTGGCCAAATGGGATGATTATTCCGCCGCCATCGACGATACGCTGAAACGCAGCCATACCAAAACCGCACCCTGGACTGTCATCCTGTCGGATGACAAACTCCGCGCCCGTATCGCCGCGATCCAGACCATCC
>JAAFHS010000360.1 GCA_013298485.1 Rhodobacterales bacterium | reverse complement strand
GCGGCCGGCACCACCGTACAATTTGTCGGCACCAGCCCCGCCTGTCAGCGTATCGTCACCCGTGCCGCCATAAAGCGTGTTGGCCCCGGCACTGCCGATCAGATGGTCATTGTGGAGCGAGCCGACGGCGTTTTCGAAACCGACCAGGATGTCGTGCCGGATGGTTGTGCCGCGCCCGACGATCTGCACTGGCCCGTCAGCGTCACCGCCGTTGGTGGTGCCGTCGCCGAGATTAAGGGTCACACCGGCAGAGCTTGTCGCGTAGGACACGGTGTCGATCCCGGCCCCGCCATCAAGGTAATCCTGCCCGGAGCCGCCGATGATCGTGTCATCGCCATCCTCGCCATACAGAATGTCGCCATCATTGCCGCCATCGAGGATGTCATTGCCCGCGCGGCCATTGAAGACATCGCCGCCGCCCTGGCCCCAGAAGTGGTTTGCCGCCGCCGTGCCGATAAAACGGTCGATGCGGTCATCCGAGCCGATCAGGTTTTCGATACTGTCGAACATGTCGTCCGAGGCGGTGCCGCCGCTGGCGACGTTGGTTTCAAGGTTCACGAGCAGTTGGAACGGGCTTTCCTGGCTGTAGTCGACCGTGTCGCTGCCCGCCCCCCCCCGGAAGATGTCGACGCCGTCCTGGCCGATCAGCACGTCATCGCCCCGACCGCCATCCAGCGTATCATTGCCCTGACCGCCCCGGATGGTGTCATTGCCCGCTCCGCCATAAAGGGCATCATCCCCATCATCGCTTTCGGTCTGATCGTCCAGATCGGCAACATCGATCGTGTTGTTGATGTCGCGGCTGGCCAGCGAGTCGCGCCCGCCGATGATTAGATCATCGCCGCCCAGACCAAAGATCGTGTTGCCACCGGCCCCCCCATCGAGCGTTTCATTCCCGGTGCCGCCGTAGATGATGCTGCCCAGCGGGGTGCCGCCGCCGGATGAACTGCCGCTGCTGCTGCTGCCACCTGATTGGGAGGGCGAGCCGTCGGCGAAAATGATGTTCTCGACATTGGCGAAACCCTGGATGTTCAGGTTCCGGTTCAGGATCACGACCGTGTCGTTGCCGCCATTCGCCTCTTCGCGCACGATGTCGTCGATGGAATCCACGAAATAGGTATCGTCGCCGCCACCCCCTGCCATGCTGTCCGCGCCACCGCGACCGTCCAGCACATTGGCCCCGTCATTGCCGATCAGGACGTCGGCAAATGCGCTGCCGATGCCATTCTCGATATAGTATTCCGTCCCGTCGGCGTTGTGCCCGGCAAAGATCGACACGTTGTTGTTGTGCCCGTTGACGGAAGAGAATTGCCCGGCGCGCAGATCAAGGATCGTGCCTGCAGTGGAGCCGGAGAAGTTGACCGTATCGCGGCCACCGGTGTCATGGATGACGAAACCGATATCACGTTGCGGGCCAGACGCCGTCAGCAGATAGCCGTATTGCGTACTGCCAAAGCCATAGACGTTGTCGCCCGTGTTCAGGTTGATGGTCTGATAGGTCCGCACCCCGTTCACATCGACGGTTGAGAAAAAGCGGCGGATGACGGCCTCGATGTCGCCCACAAGGGGGGTCGCGGCCGACCAGCGGCTGTCTTGGCCGACATCGATCCCGTCGAAATAGGACATGACGCTGTACTGCTGACGGTCGTAGATCCAGGTCGCATTGTTCAGATAGTTGATCTGCACGCCACCGGGACCGCTGTAGTTGTAAAGGCCGGGATGGTTCAGGCCGAATTCATGGCCGAATTCATGAATGAAGCTGTCAAAGACATAGCCGCCGATATCGGTGATGTCAGGCTCTGTATCATGGAAGCGCTGGCCGATGCTGACATAGCGGTCATTGGAAAAGGCGCTGCCATCATCATCTTCGCCGAGTTCGGGGCTGACAACTTCCATCCAGTCGGTTTCGGCATTGAACGGCGCGTCGTAGACGATTTCGAACGTCAAAGGCGTGACCGAAGCCCACATCTGCAGTGCACCGACAGCGGCGGCCTGGTAGTCGGGATGGTTGTTCAGTTCCGAGACATTGATCCGCAGGGGGCCGTTCGCGATTTCGGGTGTCAGACTGCGGTCCAGCGCGCCGAGGTAGTCAAGGTAGGCCTCGTAATCATCACTTTTGCCAAATGGGTTGTCCGGCGTCTGGTCGTTGATCCACCATTGGTCGTTTGTCTGGTTTGAAGACGGCATTTTGAGGCTCCCTGTGTAACAACCCTGAGTGGGCGCGGTTGAGCGGTTTTGCGGCTGCCAACGATCCGCAGGCATCAATCACTTGCCTGTCCGGTCTCGCAATCGTGATCGATGATGCGACGGAACTCCCGGTGTGTCCACGACTTTGACCGTCTGTCAGTGTGTATATTTATGTTTGTAATTCAATATGATAGAGGGATATGAATATTCATCGGCTGAAATTCGCCTGATGGATGGCGCGCCTGGAAAGATCGTGACGCACACCCGAAAGACCGAAAACGAACCCGTCTTGCGATGCGCTTCAGCAGCGGGCCGGTGATGATCACATGCAACCCAAAGATGAATAAGGCCAATGCCGTGGCGCGATAGTCGGCGCCCCGGCGCGCCAGCCCACCCGTTCTGCGGCCAGTGAGGTGCGGTTTGCCGCAGCTTTCCCGGACGATGCGATGCCCGATCCAGCAAGTGACTGCGTCTGCCGTCTGATCAGCCGGAAACGGGCCGCAGCGCCCCGACAACCGCGGAAAAAGAATAGACCCCTCAGCCGTCTGCCCTAGTGTAACGCCGTGGTGGACAGGCAGAGGGTTGATTGGCGTGATTGGTTTGAAATCCGGTGCCCATGCGCGTACGGGGTGCTGATGGCGGTGACGATGGGGATTGTGACGATGCAGGCGGCAGTGCCCCCGTTCAAGACCCAGCTGTTGAAATGGATCGGCAGCAAGCAGCGTATCGCGCATCTGATTGCGGCGGAACTGCCGGCGCACCGGTCCTATCACGAACCCTTTCTGGGATCGGCGGCGGTCATGGGTGCCATCGCGCCGCAGCATGGCTTCGGGTCCGACACATTCGCGCCGCTGGTGGACATCTGGCAGACCCTGTCGCAGGCACCCGAGACGTTGAAGGGGTGGTATGCGGACCGCTGGCGGCGCTTTCATGCGGGCGATCGGGTGGCGGCCTATGCGGCGATCAGGGCCAGTTACAACGCAGCCCCGAATGGTGCGGATTTCCTGTTTCTGACGCGGTCCTGCTATGGCGGCGTGGTGCGGTTCCGGCGCAAAGACGGGCATATGTCGACACCCGTCGGGGTGCATCCGCCGATCCCGCCGGCGGCCTTCGGCAAACGGGTGGATATCTGGCATGCGCGCCTCGCCGGGTGCCGGTTCACCTGCATGGACTTTGCCGAAAGCATGGCGCGGGCGCAGGCGGGCGATCTGATCTATTGCGATCCGCCCTACAGCCACGCACAGACGATTCTCTATGGTGCGCAGGGGTTTGATCTGGGCCGCCTGATGCTGGCCATCGCTGACGCCCGGGCGCGGGGCGTGCATGTGGCCCTGTCGATTGATGGCAGCAAGGGATCGGGCACGCGCGATCTGCCGGTAGACATTCCCGC